>DASZSB010000097.1:0-1670 GCA_035548835.1 Gammaproteobacteria bacterium
CGGCCGCCGCTACGACTGCGGGCTGCAGACGGCGCGAGGCGCGCGCGACTGCGCGCACGCCATCGCCGACGACTTCCACAAAGAGACGCGCAATCTCAACGGCGTCGCGCGCACGAAGCTGGCGTTTGCGTCGACGCGCGACGCGCTGCGCGTGTCGGGACGTCCAACGCAGACAGCCGCGCTCGGCAAGGAGATCTACATCTCGGACTACGACGGTGCGAACCAGCAGCGCTTCACGGCCAATGGCAACTTGAACATCAGCCCGAGCTGGTCGCCCAACGGCAACATCCTCGCGTATACGTCGTACGTCTCCGGGTTTCCGGACATCTACGTGGCCAATCTGTCGCAGCCGGGACGCGCGCTGTCGCGTCCGGCACACGGCACGGCGCAGGTTCACAACCAGCTCTCCGCCTGGTCGCCCGACGGCACCAAGATCGCGTTCATGTCGAATCGCTCGGGCAACACGGACATCTGGGTCGTCAACAGCGACGGCAGCGACTTACACAATCTCACGAACAATCCCGCGAGCGACTGGGCGCCGACGTGGTCGCCCGACGGCACCAAGATCGCGTTCGCCTCCGATCGCGCCGGCACGAACCAGCTGTACGTCGTCACGGCCAATGGCACCGGGCTGCAGCTGCTCGTCAGCCAGCAGATCGATCGGCCGACGTGGTCACCGCTGAACTTCATCGCCTTCACCATCGGCTCGTTCCCCGGCTATGAGATCGGGCTCTACGACTTCAACGATGGCGCCGTGAAGATCCTGACCAACGGCCCGGGCTCCAACGAAAGCCCCGCGATTGCGCCGAATGGCCGGCACATCGCGTTCGTGACGACACGCTGGGGGCGCAAGCAGATCGCGATCATCGATCGCACTGGCGCCAACGTTCGCCGCATCACCGAGGCCGGCGACAACGACTACCCCAATTGGCAACCGATCACGGCGCGATGACGTGCCACGTGGTCTTGTTCGAGGAGCGCTCCATGAGACGTCTGATTCGCACGTCCCTCTTCTCCGTCCTGCTGGCCGCGACCGTCGCGGCGTGTGGAGGCAAGAAGGCCCCGGCCGTCAGTCCGCCGCCGGCACCCACGTTTCCTGGCGCGATCGACAGCGGCGCCGGGCCGGCGACGTCGCGTCCGCCCGAGCCGCCGCCGGTGCCGCGCGACTCGTTCGGGGCCTCATCGTTGAACGACGCGATGGCGAACCGGACCGTCGAAGACATCAATCGCAACTCACCATTCAAGCCGGCCTTCTTCATCCTTGATAGCGACGCGCTCGACGATGCCGCCAAGCAGGCGCTCGCGGCCGACGCCGAGGTGCTCAAGACGTATCCGACGTGGGTGGTGACGATCGAAGGGCACTGTGACGAGCGCGGCACGGCCGAATACAATCTGGCGCTGGGCGATCGGCGGGCGCTGGCTGCACGCAATTATCTGGTGACGCTCGGGATCGCGGCGGATCGGCTGCGCACGGTCAGTTACGGCAAGGAATTTCCGTTCGACCCGGGCCATGACGAGGCCGCGTGGTTGAAGAACCGGCGCGCACACTTCGTGCTGACGTCCAAATAACTCTCCGCGCGGGATTCTTGTCGGATAGGATCGACATGCGCATGCGACGCTACGCTTTCGCTCTCACTCTTGCGCTGCTGGCGTGGCCGGCAGCCGGCCGC
>DASZSB010000098.1:0-5682 GCA_035548835.1 Gammaproteobacteria bacterium
AGCGTGTATCGACGCGCGCCGTGACGCCCCCCTCGTTCCGGTACCACCACACGGCCGCCAGCAGCAGCGCGAGATGCGCGAGAATCGATGCGACCATCGCGGGCCGCGACAGGCGCCACCCGCCGACCGGCTTCATACCCGGCAGGCCCGTGGCGAGCGCGTGACGCGGCATCGGTAGCGCGGCCATCGCCTGTCAGAGTGGCAGGACGGTCACGGGTTCGCGCGCCGCTCAGCCGAGCTCGGGCTCTCGGCGGTGCCACTCGGTGGCCTGCTCGAAAGCGTGCGCGAGCGCGAGCACGCGCGCTTCGCCCAGATGCGGCCCCGTGATCTGCAGACCGATGGGCAGGCCGGCGCGCGTGAAGCCGCACGGCACGCTGATCGTCGGCAGGCCGTACGAATTGAACGGCAGCGTGTTGCGGATCATGCTGAATTCCTCCGGCACGTTCGCGAGCGCCGCGTCGATGCGCACGGGCGGCGCCATCGCCGTCGGCGTGACGAGCACGTCGAGGCGCTCGAACAGCTTCCCGATGCGCCGGCGCGCGAGCAGCATCTGCCGGCGCGACGCGATGTACGCCGGCGCCGCGACGGTGCCGTCGCGCAGGATGCGCTCGAGCGTGACGGGCTTGTACAGCGCGCGTTTCGCCGGATCCGCCACGAGCGGTGCGTGGTACTCGTAGATCTCCGCGGACAGCGCAGCGAACGTGTCGAGCGGGGGCAGCACGACGTCCGTGACGGACGCCGCGAGACCGCGCAGAGTACCTACCGCGCGCTCGGTGACGGCGGCGATCTCGGCGTCGAGCCCCGTGAAGAACGGCTCGCGCGGCGTGCCGATCGTGAGCTGCGCCACGGGCCTGCCGATCGCGGTGCGATAGTCCTCCCCCGGCGAGGGAATGCTGACGGGGTCGTCCGCATCGAACGCCGCGAGCGCGGTCATGATGATGGCCGCGTCCGCGACGCTGCGCGCGAGCGGCCCCACGTGGTCGTGCAGTTCCGACAGCGGCACGATGCCGCGGATGCTCGCGAGCCCGTGCGTGGCTTTGAGGCCCACGACGCCGCACACCGCGGCGGGGAAGCGGATGCTGGCGGCCGTGTCCGTGCCGAGCGCGCCGGCGCACAGACGTGCGGCGACGGCCGCGGCCGAGCCGCCCGACGAGCCGCCGGGCGTGTGCGCGAGATTCCAAGGGTTGTGCACGGGACCGAAGTGCGTCACGGCGCACGTGCCGCCGTACGCGAACTCGTGCATGTTCAGCTTGCCCAGGAACACGGCGCCGGCCGCGCGCAGCCGTTTGACGCACTCGGCGTCCTCGGTCGGCACGCGATCCGCGTACACGGCGCTCGCGGCCGTCGTGCGGACGCCGGCCGTGTCGATGTTGTCCTTCAGCGCCAGCGGAATGCCGTGCAGCGGACCGCGGACCTTGCCGGCCGCGCGCTCGGCGTCGAGCTCTCTCGCCTGCGCCTGCGCCTGCTCCGCGAGCACGGTGATGTAGGCGTTCGTGAGCTTGTCGACGCGCTCGATGCGCTCGAGGTACGCACGCGTGAGATCGAGCGACGAGAGCTGCCCCGCGGCGATGCGCCGGCCCGCTTCGTCGATGGTGAGTTTCGTCAGGTCTTCGCGCGTCTGCGCCGCCGCCGACGCGCCGGCCAGCACGGCTCCGGCGGCCGCCGCCTTGAGGACTCTGCGCCGCGTCACCGAATCATCGGTCATCGTTAGCCCCCCCCGTTCTCGTATTGATAGGCCCGCTGCGCTGCACGAGGATAGCCCGCCCGCGTTTTCGATACTATGGCGGGCGGATTCCGGTGGAGAACGGCATGGCCTACCTGTTCGTCGCGCTCGGCGGCGCTCTCGGCAGCATGGCGCGGTACGCCTGCTCGGGCGCGGCGGCACGCCTGCTGGGCGTGGGTTTTCCCTACGGCACGCTGTTCGTGAACGTCACGGGCTCGTATGTGATCGGCGTGCTCGGCACGCTGGCGCTGGCGGGCGGCAGCGCGCTTGCGACGACCAACGCGCGCGGCTTCCTGATCGTGGGCATCCTCGGCGGCTTCACGACGTTCTCCTCGTTCAGCCTCGAGACGCTGAACCTCGCGCGCGCCGGCAACCTCGCCGGCGCCGCAACCAACATCTCGCTGTCGCTCGCGCTGTGTCTCGTCGCGGTGTGGCTCGGCTACGCGACCGCGACGGCGTTCGCGCGCTGAAGAGCTTCGCGTTGCCCGTGCCCGCCGCTTTTCGATAGACTGCGCGGCGGAGAGGTGCCGGAGTGGCCGAACGGGCTTGACTCGAAATCAAGTGTACGGGTGACCGTACCGTGGGTTCGAATCCCACCCTCTCCGCCAAGTCCTAGGCGATACCACTTCCGGTGACGCAGCGAGCGGCGGCGCAGGCACCGCCACCGCGCAGCACCGCATCGCTCCCTCGACGAGACACGGCCCGCCGCGTTTGCGGCGCGCGTCCGTCCCTTCGCAGACTGAGGGTGCGGATGCACGACGCCGGCCGCCGAACGCGAGCAGCACGCGTGACGTTTCCGCTCGGCGCCGGAATCGAGCGGTGAGCGCGTTCAGGGTTGCGGCCGTGGCCGGCGGCAGTCTCGGGTACGCCACCGAGGGTTGCTCTGCCGTCGGCGCATCAGGCGGCGACCTCCAGCAGGCGCGCAACCTTCAGCTTCTGCGTATCGGACAACAGGGATATCAGCTCCACGAGCTCGTCGCGCATCGCCCCCCTCGCGAGAGCCAGGGCGCCCCAACGACAGACACGGATGAGCGCCCCTCGCGTCGCGTCCGCGAGCGCCATCGCGCGCTTCCCGGGAGGGGGACGCCGGCCCGGCTCGTCTCGAGCTCGAGCCACGACGTATGATGCTGTCCTTCGTCACTCTGGCTTCCGGGACACGCGATGGCTCGATCCCCAGGCACCGCAAACGCATCCGCCGGTCCAGCGGCCGCGAGGCCGGCCGTGACGACCGTGCTCTCCGCGCGCGGCGCGTTCCTGCTGAACTCCGCGTTCGTGCTGGGCCTGCTGGTCGTGAGCCAGCTGCCCGTGCTCGACCTGCGCCCCGTCGTGCGCAGCTCGATCGTGTGGGCGGCCGTCGCGCTGCTCGCATGGAGCGCGCTGCTGTTCGGCGTGCTGCGGCGCGGCCAGACGGTGAAGCTCGACGTGGTGCTGCGCCGCCAGCATTACCTGCAGGCCTGCCTGCAGGGCGCGCTGATCGTGTACTGGGGCTACTGGTGGCGCGAGGTGTACTCCGCGGCGCCGCTGATCCTGGCGCAGATCCTGTTCGCGTACGGCTTCGACAGCCTGCTGTCGTGGACGCACCGCCGCACGTTCGCGCTCGGCTTCGGCGCGTTCCCGATCATCTTCAGCATCACACTGTTCTTCTGGTTCAAGGACCCGTTCTTCTACTGGCAGTTCGTGATGGTGGCCATCGGCCTCGCGGCGAAGGAGTTCCTGCGCTGGAACCGCGACGGCGTGAACACGCACATCTTCAACCCGTCGTCGTTTCCGCTGGCCGTGGTATCGGCGGTGCTGCTGCTCGCCGATGCGACGAACATGACCTGGGGCTTCGACGTCGCGCAAACCGAGTTCTATCCGCCGCACATGTACCTCGCGATCTTCCTGATCGCGCTGCCGGGGCAGTTCCTGTTCGGCGTGACGTCGATGACGATGGCCGCCGTGCTCACGACGTTCGGCTTCAGCCAGCTCTACTACCTCGCGACGGGCAGCTACTACTTCGTCGATTCGCACATCCCGATCGCCGTGTTCCTGGGAATGCACCTGCTGTTCACGGATCCCTCGACATCGCCGCGCACGGACTTGGGACGCATCCTGTTCGGCGCACTGTACGGGCTCAGCACGATCCTGCTGTACGACCTGCTGATCGCCATGAACACGCCCGCCTTCTACGACAAGCTGCTGCAGGTGCCGCTGCTGAACCTGTCGGTCGTGGCGCTCGACCGGCTCGCGCGGTCGCCGAGACTGAAGGCCATCGATCCCGCGGCGTGGCTCCGCGCGTGGGCGCTGCGCCCCCGCTACGTGGCCTACATGGGCGTGTACGCGCTCGCGTTCGCGGGCATGACCGCCTCGGGGTACGTCGGCGACGACCACCCGGGGCAGTGGACGCCGTTCTGGGAGCAGGCGTGCGCGGCCGACCGGCGCGAGGCGTGCCTCAACCTGTACTTCCTGCACGACACGTCGTGCGAGGCTGGGTCCGCGTGGGCGTGCAACGAGGCGGGGCTGGTGCTGGCCGAGCGGTACAGCAACCCGGTCCGCGCGGCCGCGGCGTTCAACCGGGCCTGCACGCTGCAGTCCGCGGCCGGTTGCGACAACGCGGCGGCGCTCGCGCGCTCCGGCGCGCTGCGCCGCGACGCGCCGACCGCCGCGGACTTGCGATTCATCCTGCGTGGCAGCAAGGGCCCGATGCCGGATCGGTCGCCGCGCCAGCTCTACGCCCGCGCGTGCGAGCTCGGGTGGCCCGACACCTGCGGGCGGACGTAAGCTCGGCCCACGAATCCGTTCGACGGCCGCCGACGAACTGACTCTTCGAGATCCTGAGAGCGAACGTGATCCGCCATGACCCCGCTGAACGAACTCGCGGCTGAGCTGCTCGAGACCAGCGCTTCCGGCTATGCCGCGGCGGCACTGGCCCGGTGGCCGGAGACCGAACCTGCGGCCGTTCCCGGCACGGACCGCGCCGCGTGGAAGCCGCACCTGGTGCAGCGCGTGCTCGAGCTCGCCGCCGCCGTGCGGGTCGAACAACCCGAGCTGTTCGCGCGGCGCGTGACCTGGCTGCGGCGCGCGGCGCTGGCGCGCGGCACCGACGAGCGCGATATCGAACGTGCGCTGCGCAGCCTGCGCGCGGCGCTGCAGCACGAGCTGCCCGCGAACCTCAAAGGCGTGATCGCTCCGCCTTTCGACCTCGCGCTCGGCGCATTCACCGAGCCCGTGCTGCCGGAGCCCGTTGCGCTCGACGCCGACGCGCCTCTGCACCGTCTCGCGCTGCGCTACCTCGCCGCGTGTCTCGAGGGCACACCCGAGCGCGCGATCGACCTCGTGCTCACCGAGATCGAGCGCGGGCTCGCGCCCGGCGCCGCGTACGCGGACGTGCTGCTGCCCGCGCAGCGCGAGGTGGGGCACTTGTGGCACGTGGGCGACGTCAGCATCGCCGAGGAGCATCTGGTCAGCGAAACCACGCGCGACCTCATGGCCACGATTGTCGCGAACTACGCGCCGGGCGGCACACCGCGCCGCACGCTGATCGCCGCCTCCGTGGCAGGCAACGCGCACGACCTCGGCCTGCGCGCGGCGGCCGACCTGTTCCGCCTCGACGGCTGGCGCTGCCTGTTCCTCGGCGCGAACGTGCCTGCCGCCGAGCTCGCGCGCGCCGCCGACGCCTTCGGCGCCGACCTCGTGCTGCTGAATGCGACGCTCGACACGCACCTGAAGCCGCTCGCGGATGCGATCGCGACCCTGCGCCGCAGCGCGCCGCGCTGCAGGATCCTGGTCGGGGGACGGGCGTTCGACGGCGTGCCGGAGCTCGCAGTGAAGCTCGGCGCCGACGCGTTCGCCGCGTCGATCGACGCCGCCGTGACCACCGGCAACGCGCTGGTCGACGCCCGCGCGTAGCTCGGCACCCTACCGCCGCCCCGGCGGCCGCCGTCCCATGAACGACTCCGCGGACCGCGCCAGCCGCTCGC
>DASZSB010000099.1:0-5079 GCA_035548835.1 Gammaproteobacteria bacterium
GCGGCTTCCCGGGCGGCGGCGCTGCGCCCGGCATCGGTGGCGCGCCCGGCGGTTTCGCCTCCGGCGGCGGGTCGCGCGCGGCGCCGGCCAGAACGGCCGCGAAGGACAGCAATTACCTCTTCGGCGGCAACTACTGGGTCATGAAGGTCGAGGGCGACGCGACCGTGCCCGTCGCCGTCAAGACGGGCCTCACGGACCTGGCTTACAGCGAAGTCGTGGCCGGGCTTGAGCCCGGCGATCGGGTGCTGCTCCTGCCGAGCACGAGCCTGTACGAGCAGCAGGAGCGTCTGCAGCAGTTCGTCTCGCAGCGCTTCGGCGGTACCCCGTTCCAGCAGCAGCCGACGGGACCGCCGCGGCCCCGCTGAGCACGTGCCGAGCGAACGCCGTTTTCAGCTGCCGGGGGTCTGCCTCGCGGCAAAGATCTGGGGCGAGCCCGGTGGGCATCCCGTGCTCGCGTCGCACGGCTGGCTCGACAACGCCGGCACGTTCGACCTGCTGGCGCCGCTTCTGCCGGGATGCGAGATCGTCGCGCTCGACGCGGCGGGTCACGGCTGCAGCGATTCGCGCTCGCCCGATGCGGGGTACAACCTGTGGCAGGACGTCGGGGATCTTCTCGACGTGGCCGACCAGCTCGGCTGGCAGCGTTGCACGCTGCTCGGGCACTCCCGCGGTGCCGCGATCTCGCTGCTGTTCGCGGCTGCGTTTCCGGAGCGCGTCGACAGGCTCGTGTTGCTCGAAGGCGGCCTGCCGCTGACGGGCGAGGCCGATGACGCGCCGCAGAATCTCGCGCGTGCTCTGAGGGAGCAACGCCTGCTGCGCGGCCGGTCCGGCCGCGTGTTCGCGGAGCGCGGTCGCGCGATCGCGGAGCGTACGCAGGGGTTCACGCGCGTGACGGAAGCCGCGGCCGAGGTGTTGGCCAGGCGCTCGCTGCGCGAGGTGCCGGGCGGGTTCCAGTGGCACGCGGACCAGCGCTTGAAGGCCGCTTCGGAGCTCAGGTTCACGGTGGAGCACGTGCGGGCGTTCGTGCGCCACGTCGCATCGCCCGTGCTGCTCGTGTTCGCCGACGACAGTCCGTTCTCGAGCCGCCCGCCGTACCCGGAAGCGCTGCGGCTGTTCGCCGGCGCCGAGGTCGTGCGTCTGCCGGGCGGTCACCACTTCCACCTCGAGGGTGCGGAGCAGGCCATCGCCGCGCGCGTGCGCGCGTTCCTCGCGCGTACGGCCTGACGCGCCCGCCGCCGGCGATTGTTCCCCGCGGGCGAACCGGCTAGAGTCGATCCCCTCTCCTGGGGAGCACGCTCATGAAGATCTTCACCGTCGCGAAAGGCACCACGTCGCTCGAAGGGCTCAAGCTCGGGGAGCGAGAGCGGCCGAGCCCGGTGGCGGGCCAGGTGCTCGTGCGCATGCGCGCGGCCTCGCTGAATTTTCGCGACCTCGCCATAGTCGCGGGCAAGTACTTCCGCGGGCCGGTCACGCACGACACGATCCCGCTGTCGGACGGTGCCGGCGAGGTCGTGGCGGTCGGCGCGGGCGTGTCCCAGTTCGCCGTCGGCGATCGTGTCGTAGCGACGTTCACTCAGGGTCACCCGCCGCTGGCGCTCGGTTTCCCGCTCGACGGCACGTTGACGGAGTATGCGCTGTTCCCCGCGGACGGTTTGCTGCGATTGCCGGCGCACATGTCGTTCGAGGAAGCCGCTACGCTGCCGTGCGCGGGAGTGACCGTGTGGAACGCGCTGATGCATGGGCCGAGGAGCCTGCGTCCCGGTGACACCGTGCTGACGCTCGGCACCGGCGGCGTGTCGATCTTCGCGCTGCAGATCGGCAAGATGGCCGGGGCGCGCGTGATCATCACGTCGTCGAGCGATGCGAAGCTCGAGCGCGCGCGCGCTCTCGGTGCGGACCACTGCATCAACTACAAGACCACGCCCAACTGGGACGAGAAGGTGCTCGAGATCACCGAGGGTCAGGGTGCGGATCACGTGATCGACACGGGCGGCGTCGGCACGTTGCCGAGGTCGTATCTCGCCGTTGGCACCGGCGGTACCGTGAGCGTGATCGGCGTCATGACGCGGCCCGAGGGCGACCTGAGCCCCTATCCGCTGATGACGAAGTTTGCGATGGTGCGCGGCGTATTCGTCGGTGCGAGAGAGCATTTCGACGGCCTCATGCGGGCCATCGAGGTCAACAAGCTGCGGCCGGTCGTGGACCGGGCGTTCGCGTTCGAGGCGGCGCCCGAGGCCTACAAGTACCTGAAGTCCGCGCAGCACTTCGGCAAGGTCGTCATCACGATCTGAGCGGCGGCCGGCCGCCTACGTACAAGCCCGTATCGGCTTCCGGTCACGCCCGACGCGCCGGCCGCGGACGATCACGCCGCGCACCACTGAGCGCGGCGTCAGAGCACGCCACTCTCCCGTTCGCCGAGCACCGCGCCGTCGGGCAACTTCACGGAGATGAACTGCCCGCCCTTCTCGGCGTTGCGCAGCGGGTAGATCGTCACGGTGATCGTGTCCCCCGGTTTCACCGTGGAGGCGCGCCAGCCCTCGCGCGCGAGGTTGCTGGCCGGGTTCATCTCGATGCCCCAGTTGCCGACCGTTCCGTGCTCGTCCTTCACGTCGAGGTGGATCCACGAGTGTGGATTGCCCCACTTGAATTCGGTGACGGTGCCCGTGATCGATATCTTGCGGGTGTGGTCGAACACGATCGGCGAGTGGTGGGCCAGCGCGACTCCATGGCCGAGCCACGCTGCGGCGAGAAGAAACAGGAGTGCATTGCGCATGGAGGCCTCCGCTAGCGGATCAGCGACTCGGAGGTCGTCGCCGGCAGATTCTCGTTGATGTCCGGGGTACACTCCACCTCCACGATGTCGGTGTCGTGCAGGCGGTTGAAGCGCTTCGTCATGTGCCAGTCGCCCTTCCAGCTCTTCGGGTCGGTCAGCGTGTACGAGATCTCGAGCGTCTCGCCGTTCTCGATCAGCCGCATGCGCTCGACGATGTGCAGCGCATCGCTCGCCGGAATGCTCGCGCCGCCCTGGTCGAGCCAGTGGTGATGGCCCGGGAAATATTTCGTATCGACGACCAGCGTGCCGCCTTCCCAGTGCCCGATCGATTCGCCGTTGAAGCTCGGCACCACGATGTCGGGATCGCTGTGCGGCCGGCCGTCGAGATAGATGATCCGCAGGCTGTTCATGAAGCCACTGATCATGTAGATGGCCGTCGGCACCTGCAGCAGCGCGAACGGATGCACGCGCGTCATGATGAGCGGCATGCCGGGCGGCCAGCACTGACCGATGTCGTCGCGGTACACCTTGCCCTCGGCCATGGCTTTGCGTCCGGCGTCGTAGTGCTTCTGCGCCTCGGGCGTGAGCTCGAACTTCTCGGGCACGAACTTCCACGACTGCGGACCGCGAAGCTCGTGCTGCCAGGTGCCCGTCAGATCGAACGGCGCGGCCGGCCGGGATTTCTTCAGGCTCTCCGGCGTCAGGGCGCCGGGTTGCGACACGGCCGGCTGTGCCAGCACGGCGGTGGCCCCGAGCCACACGGCCGCGAGCAGGACGGTCGAGCAATACGCCCGCATGGCGCGAGACCCCCCTTTGATTGCTGACTGGCGGGTCAGCATAACGCGGCCGATCGGGACACGCGACGGACCGCTGGCCTAGAATGGGTCGAAACAGCAAGGGAATCGCGATATGGCCATCGAGAAAGCGCCGGCCCTGAGGCCGGCTGACGGCAGCAAGGCGCAGACGGAGACTCCGGTCGCCGACCGGATCCGCGAGCGCATCCAGAAGGCGGGCGGCCGCTTCTTCGCCAACGACAACATCGCACAGTATCTCGAGGACGGCGAGATCGAGGCGCTCCAGGACGAGGTCGAGGAGCAGCTGAAGGGTGTGCTGCGGGCGCTCGTGATCGATACCGAGAACGACCACAACACGCAGGAGACCGCGCGCCGGGTCGCGAAGATGTACGTGCGCGAGGTGTTTGGCGGGCGTTACGTGCCGGCGCCGCGCGTCACGGAATTCCCGAACGTCTCGCGGCTGTCCGAGCTCATGATCGTGGGTCCGGTCACCGTGCGCAGCGCCTGCTCGCACCATTTGTGTCCGATCATCGGCCGCATCTGGGTGGGCGTCATGCCGAACGAGGGATCGGCGCTGATCGGTCTCTCGAAGTACGCGCGGCTCGTCGAGTGGATGATGAACCGGCCGCAGATCCAGGAGGAAGCGATCGCGCGGCTCGCCGATCTGTTGGAGGAGAAGATGCAGCCGGATGGCCTCGCGCTCGTGATCGAAGCCGATCACTACTGCATGCAGTGGCGCGGAGTGAAGGACATGGATTCGAAGATGACGAACAGCGTCATGCGCGGCGCCTTCCTGCGCAACTCGAGTCTGCGCCGCGAGTTCCTGGCGCTGATGTCCGGCAAGGGGAAGTAACGTGCTCGTTCGTCTGGTGTATGCAAGTCGTGCCGCCGGCGCGATCGACGACGCGCTCGTCAAGGCCATCTGCGAGGCTTCGGCCTCACGCAACACGGAGCAGGGCATCACCGGCGTGCTGTGCACGCAGCAGGGGCAGGACGTGTTCCTGCAGGTGCTCGAAGGCTCGCGGCAGGACGTCAACACGCTGTATGCCAGCATCGTGCGCGATCCGCGGCATCGTGACGTGACGCTGCTGGCGTACGAGGAGATCGAGCAGCGCCGCTTCGCGAACTGGCGCATGGGCAGCATCGATCTGAAGCGCATTCACCTGGGCACGATCCTGCGCCATTCCGAGCGCCCGGTGCTCGATCCGTTCGCGATGACGGGCAGGGGAGCGCTCGCGCTGCTGGAAGAGCTGGTGGCGTCGGCGGCCATCACGCCGCGCGAATAGGGCAGAAACGAAAACGCCCGGCGGCGAACGTCAGGTTCGCCGCCGGGCGTTGAACGTGCCTTACGAACGTTTGACGTCGAGCAGCGTCAGGTTCGGGTCTGCCGCGATGCACTCGGCCTGCTTGATGCCGAGCTCCTTGCGGACCATGTTGGTGCCCTGCACGAGGGAGACCATCTTGTAGAGCGCGTGGCGGCGGGCCATGCCCTCCCGACCCATGCCGCAGTCC
>DASZSB010000100.1:0-36871 GCA_035548835.1 Gammaproteobacteria bacterium
TACCACCCTCAGCTGTCGCGCGAGCACGATGCGAATGCCGGCCGCGGTTGCGCACGTGCCGCGGTTCAGCTCGCCTTCGAGCTCGACGGTCTTGCCAACCATCGCCGTCGACCAGTCGACGCCGAACACCTCCGGGAACACATCGGCGCCGAGCTCGCAGATGGCGAACACGCCCTCGGGCTTCTCCGCGCGCAGCCAGTCGTTGATGAAGTAGTCGCCGGGCAGATTCGCGTCCGGCTTCGGGACCGTGGCGCTGTCCTTGAAGTAGACGTGGATCCACGGCGTCTGTGCGCCCGGATTGGGCAGCTCGACGCGCGAGATCGTGCCGCGCATCACGACGTGGCGGTTGGCGATCAGCGGCTTCGCGCCCCGCACGTCGAAGGCGGACGTGACGAAGTCCGGGTACTGCTGCCAGGTCAGCGTCCAGGGTCCCTTCGCGACCTCCGCGCGATCGCGCTCGTTCTGCTCGTCCTCCTTCTGCTGCTGACTCACTCCCTGCACGACGTTGCGCATCATGAGACCGCCGATGCCCGGCATGGCGGCGAGACTGACGACCTGGCTCTCGATCGCCGTGGCGCGGCGCTCCTCCGCGTCCTTCTGCTCCGGCGTCATGCTCGCGATGCGTTTTTCCGTGCACGGATCGCACTGCGTGTCGTAACCGATCTCGCCGCTGTCCGCGTAAGGAATCACCGTCAGCTGATCGCCAACGGCGCTGCAGACCGGCGCGCTGTTCGCGGCCGCCTGCCGATCCGCCTGCTCGGCCAGGATGCGTTGCGTCGTCGTCGCGTTGAGCGGCAGGCTCGCGCGCGCCGAGTTGATCACCGGCTGCGTGCATACCGGCGTCTTCGGACCGAAAGCCGCGATCATCGGAATCGTCACGCTCGCGCCGTTGTGCTGCACGGCTTGCGTGCGCTTCACGGCGGAGAAGTTGTTGCCGCCGAGGTCGGCCTCCCAGAACGGCAGCAGATCGCCGCGCCGCGCGCCGCGCCATTGCCCCTTGGCGTCGGCGAACGCGAACCCCAGCGTGCCGCCCGCGAGGCCGCCCGTGCCTTTGACCAGGAACTCGCAGTCCGCCGGCCCGACGTGCTTGCCGATGACCTGGCCCTGGGTCGCCAGGTAGGCGTCCACGGCGACCTTGCCCGCATTGCATACGCTGAAGAAGGACGTGCCCTGCCCGAACGACGGGGCGGCGCACAGCAGAAGCAGGCCGGGGAACCAGGAACGAAGCGTTGGCATCACACACCTCCGATCCGGGAACGCGGCGATTCTACAACACCGATCCGGAAACACCCGCCGGCCCCGGGACGCGCCCTCCTCCACCCCACCACGATGCTCCCGTGCGTGGGAATGACGACGCTGGACGCGACATCCGCGCCGGCGTTAGATTGTTGCACGACGCAACCATTCGCCGACGTGCTTGGGGGGGCCGGTTAGCGGCCGGCCGGTGGATTGTGCGAGATCGAGAGCAAGCGCGCGGGCCGTTCTGGCGGCAGCTCGTCATCCTGGTGGCCATCACGGCGCTACCCCTGATCGCATTCTCTGCGTACGACATCTACGGACGCTACACGTCCGTCTACACAGAGGCGGAAGGCGTCGCGCTGCGCCTTGCGGACCTGCAGGCGAAGCGTATCAGCCAGGTCCTCGAGCAGGCGCAGCGGCTTGCCGGCGCGCTGGCGGAACGACCGTGGATCCGGGCCATGGACCCGCAGCATTGCGCGCCGCTGCTTGCGGAGCTGCGCGTGACCCTGCCGCCGCTGACCGACGTGTCGGTCGTCGATTCGACGGGCGCGTCGGTCTGCTCGACGGTTGCACCACCAACGCCGCTTGCGCGCCCGGCGTTCGAGCGGGCCCTGGATGGTCGGGCCTCACTCAGCGGACCCGTTGCCGGCGCGCCCGCCGGCAGCCAGACCGTCGCGGCAGCCCAGCCGGTCCGCAGCCACGCGGGCGCAGTCATCGGCGTCGTGGCCGTGACCACCGGCCTTGCTCAGTTGACGCCATTCGTTGCCGCGGACACGCCGGTGTACAGGCCGATGACCACGGTGATCGACGAGAACGGCACGATCGTTGCGCGCTCGAGGGATGCGCATCCGTGGATCGGCGCGCGGCTCGCCATGCCGATCGAGACCGCGACAGCGGCCGCGCAACTCTTCCGCGGTGCCGGTGTCGATGGCATCGAGCGACTGTACGCAGCGACCCCGATCAACGGCCAGGGCTGGCGAGCGCTCGTCGGCCTGCCCACGGCGCCGCTCGCGGCAGAGAGCCACCGGCGCGTTGCCGCGGAAGCCGCGCTGCTGGCCGGGCTCATTGCACTGGCCTCGGCGGGGACGGCTCTGGTTGCGCACCGGTTGCTCGCGCCGCTCAATGCACTGGTGACCGAGTTGCGCCGGGTACCCGATGAGGTTGCCGAAGTGCGCCTGCCGCCTGCGGCACCGCGGGAGCTCGAGGCGCTGGTCGCGAGCCTGAATGGCGCTCTGGCCGCCGAGCGGCGAACGCGCGCGCGGCTCACCGAGATCTTCGAGTACGCGCTCGATGGGATCGTCACGGCGGATCGCGAAGGCAGGGTGGTGGATTTCAACGTCGCCGCCGAACGCATGTTCGGTTACGGCAGATCCGACGTCATGGGCCGACGAGTCGCCGACCTGATCGTGCCCCCGTCCCTGCGCGCGGCCCACGAGCGCGGCTTCGCACGCTATCTCGAGACCGGCGAACCGCACGCGCTGCACAAGCCCATGGAGGTCACCGCCCTGCGCGCCGACGGCTCCACCTTTCCTGTCGAGATCAACGTGACGCGCTCCGGAACAGGAGAATCCATCCAGTTCACCGCCTTTCTGCGCGATATCACGCAGCGGCGCAACGCCATCGGCGCCGTGCACGCTCAGCGTGAGCTGCTGGCCAGCGCGCAGCGCATCGCAAAGCTCGGTTACTGGGAGCTCGATCTCGCCAGCCGCAGGCTGACCTGGTCGGATCAGGTGTTCGAGATATTCGGCCAAACGCCGGCAACCTTCGGCGCGACCGAGCAGGCATTCCTCGATTGCATTCATCCCGACGACCGGGCCGCGGTACTCGAAGCCCAGCGCGCCGTCCTCGCCGGCGAGCGGCCCCTCGACACCGAGCATCGCATCGTCTTGCCGGACGGCTCGGTCAAGAACGTCCACGAGCGCGGCGAACTGGTGCGCGACGCCGAGGGAACGGCGCTGGTGTTGCGCGGCACATGTATCGACGTGACCGAGCGCAAGCGGCTGGAGGAGGCCCTGCACACGCGGGTGCGCCAGTTGCGCAAGCTGTCGCGCCGGCTCATCGAGGTGGAGCAGACAGAACGGCAGGCGATCAACCGCGAGCTTCACGACCGCGTCGGGCAGGGCCTCACCGCGTTGAAGCTGATCCTGGCGTCGCTGCGAACCGCCCCCGAGCATGCCGTTGCGCACTCGGTCGAGGAGGCCCTGCTGCTCACCCAGTCCACGATCGAAACGGTCAGAGACGTCATGGTCGACCTCAGGCCGTCGTCTCTCGACGACTTTGGCCTCGTGGCCGCGCTGCGCGAATATGGCGAGGTCTTCGCGAACCGCAGCGGTATTGCCGTGCAGGTGAATGGTGACGACGTCGAGCCGCGCCTGCCTCTGCCGGTCGAATCCGCCGTCTTCCGAATCGTCCAGGAGGCCCTGACCAACGTGCTCAAGCACGCGGCTGCCTCGCGAGTGGCGATCAGCCTGGCAGAGGAGGCAGGGAGCCTCGTGCTCAGGATCACGGACGACGGCAAGGGCTTCCGGGTCGGCGACGACACGGCGCGGGGCAGCTGGGGCCTGCGGACGATGCGCGAGCGCGCGGAGACGGTGGGTGCAACCCTGCACATCGATTCGGATGTGGAGCACGGCACGAGGCTCACCCTGTCGGTGATGCGGGAGCCGCCGCCGTGAAGATCCGCGTGCTCGTGGCCGACGACCACGAAATCGTTCGTGCGGGGCTGACTGCCCTGCTCGAGGGCGCGCCGGACATCGACGTCGTCGGGGCCGCACGAAGCGGCTGGGAGGCGGTGCAGAAGGCGGAAGACTTGCGCCCCGACGTGGTCCTGATGGACATCGCGATGCCGGAACTGAACGGCATCGACGCCGCCGCGCTGATCCGCGACAGACAGATTCCCGTCCGGGTCATCGTGCTGTCGATGCTCTCGAGCAGCGAGTACGTGTTTCGCGCCCTCGAGGCTCGCGTGGACGGCTATCTGCCGAAAGACTCGGCCGCGGCGGAGCTCGTCGCCGCGATTCGCGTCGTGAACCAGGGGCGGCGTTACCTCGGAGAGGCGGTTCGCCACATCGTGCTGGATCCCACGTCACGCTCGCAGTCGAGCCCCCTCGAGCGTCTTAGCGCGAGAGAGAGGCGTGTGCTCCAGCTCGTCGCCGAAGGTCATACCAGCGCGGAAATCGCACAGGCGCTGCAGCTGTCGCCGAAAACGGTGGATTCGTACCGGGCGCGCATAATGACCAAGCTCGGCGTCGACAATCTGTCGGCATTGGTCAAATTCGCCGTCCAGCACGGCGTCACTCCACCGACCTGAGTCCCTGCGTCGAAATCCGCGTGGCCGGCCCCTCCGGCCGTCGGCGGATGGCGACATGGGAGTTTCCCTACAGCCGCTCGCGGCGGGACCCGTTAACGTGGCCGGGTGCAAGTGGCCCATCCTCACCAGCCCTTGTGCGCCTCCGGTGGCAGCTGCGCGATCGCCTGGACCACGGAGCGTCGAACACCCCCTTGCCGGTGCCGGCATTGACACGCGCGACTCGATCGCGCCTCGAGCGGCGAGGCTGATCCCCGCGGCACTTGCTGAATATGGTTGAGATGGGTCCAGTGAAGGCGATACGCGATCAACAGGGCAGGACAGGGGCGGACGCAGCCTTCGGCGCAGTCTTCGAGCTGGTCGCGGCCGCCATCTGCGAAGCCGGAACCACCGGGCCATTCGTCGAGGTCAGCGCGGAGCTCTGCGAGCTGCTGGGCCTCGAGAAAGACCAGCTCCTGCGCAAGACGCTGCCGGAGATCATCGCCGACCCGGAAGGCCGCGATGCCATCCTGCTCGCCCAACAGCGTCTCGTGCACGGCGAGATCCGCAGCTACAGCCGCGAGGTCCGGCTTGCGACCGAAGCACGCCGCAATATCCGGGCGAGCATCATCATCAATGGTCCGGTCACGGGCCCGCACGGCAGGCCGACATTCGCCGTGGTCTTCCGGGGCGGCGGCGAATGGCGGCGGGCCGGAGCCACACTGTGGGCGTCGTCAGCGCTCGCGAGGCTCGTGATCGACGCACTGGCCACGCACATCTGCGTGCTCGATGAAGCCGGCACCATCGTGGCCGTGAACCGCGCCTGGCGCGAATTCGCGTTCGGCAACGGCACGCCATCCTGCGGGAGCATCGGCAGCAATTATCTCGACATCTGCGTGGCATCCGGTGAGCGAGGATTCGCGGACGGGGCGGCGATCGCCGCGGGTATCCGCTCCGTGATCAGTGGCGAGGCCGACACCTTCGAGCGGGACATCGTCTACGAAACGGCGGCCGGACCGCAGTGGTTCGTGGGCAGAGTGGTACGCCTTCGCTGGGACGCGTCGACCTGGATCGTGTTCAAGCGCCAACCCATCACCACGCGCAAGACGGCCGAGCTCGAGGTACGCGCGGCGAGGGACAGCCTGAACCTCGCCGTCCGCGCCGCCGAGGTCGGGCTGTGGGAATGGAACCTGCTGACGAACGAGCTGCGTTACTCGCGCGAATGGAAGGAACAGCTTGGATACGACGAGACGGAAATCGGCGACTCGCTGAACGAGTGGGCCAGGCTCGTCCATCCCGACTACGTGGCACCGACACTGGCGCTCGCCGAGCGGTGTGCCCGGGACCCCACCGTGGCGTACCAAACGGAGTTCCCGATGCGCCACAAGGACGGCTCGTATCGCTGGTTCCTGTCCACGGCGTCGGTGCTCCGTAACGAGGACGGAACGGCGATGCGGTTGGTGGGAAGTCACGTCGACATTACGGCCAGAAAGCAGGCAGAGGAGGCCTTGCGCGAGCGCAATGCGATCTTCCATCAGCTCACCGAGAATCTCGCGGACGTGTTCTGGCTGTCGAGCGTCGACAAGCGCCAGATGCATTTCGTGAGCCCCGCGTACGAGAGGATCTGGGGGCGCTCCTGCCAGGAGCTGTACCGCAACCCGACCACGTGGCTCGACGCCATCCATCCCGAAGATCGCGAACGGATCGAACGCGCAGCGCTGGCCAAACAGGCCGGCGGCAGCTACGACGAGGAGTTCCGGATCGTGCGCCCCGATGGGGAAGTGCGCTGGATCCGGGACCGGGGCTTTCCGGTGACGGACGCAGCGGGGAACGTGTTCCGCATTGCCGGTATCGCCCGCGATGTCACCGAGCGAAAACAGGCAGAGGAGCAACTCATTCAGCTTGCGCGCTACGACAAGTTGACCGGGCTGCCGAATCGCACCCTGTTCTACGACGAGCTCCAGCATGCGCTGCTGAACCAGCGCAATGGCGACAAGACGCTCGCCGTCATGCTGCTCGATCTCGATCGGTTCAAGGTCGTGAACGACACACTTGCCCACGCCTATGGCGACAAGCTGCTCAAGCAGGTGGGCGAGCGCCTGAGCCGCAGCGTCAGGGCCGGCGACGTCGTCGGGCGTCTCGGTGGGGACGAGTTCGGCGTGATTCTGCCGGGGCTCGAATCCCCGGCGGAAGCCGAGGCCGTGGCGGAGCAGATCGTTAAATCGTTTGCCGAGCCCTTCGATCTCGACGGTCACGAGGTGTTCATGTCCGCCAGCATCGGCCTGACGTTCTTCACGTCGGCCTACGAAGGCGCCGACACGATGATCATGAATGCGGACGTGGCGATGTACAGCGCCAAGCGACAGGGCCGCAATACCTATCAGCACTATTCGAAGGAGATGCACAACGGCGCTCTGCGGCGACTGCAGCTCGAGACGGAGCTCCGGCGCGCCGTCGAGCACGAGAGCTTCGTCGTTCACTATCAGCCCAAAGTGGGGCTGCGCCGGAACCGCATCGCGGGCCTCGAGGCGCTGCTGCGCTGGCGGTCCAGGGAGGGCGAGCTGATCCCCCCGGGGCAGTTCGTGCCGCTGCTGGAGCAGACCGGGCTCATCGAGCCCGTGGGCCGATGGCTGCTACGCGCGGTATGCGGGCAGCTGGCCGAGTGGGGCCGCACGGGGATCCCGCTGGTTCCGGTAGCGGTCAACGTCGCCGCCCCGCAACTGCAGCAGAAGGCGTTCGTCGCGGAGGTGGCTAAAGCGCTCGAGGAGCATGGCACGGATCCGAGACTCATCGAGTTCGAGATCACCGAGAGCTCCCTCATGGAGGACCCGGATACGGCCATCGCCATTCTCGAGGAGATCCGGTCCCTCGGCGTTCGCATCGCCATCGACGATTTCGGCACCGGCTACTCGAGCTTGAGCTATCTCAAGCGCTTCCCGCTCGATGCGCTCAAGATCGATCGTTCCTTCGTTCGCGATGCCATCACCGATCCCAACGACGCGGCCATCGCGCGCAGCGTGACTGCACTCGGCCGCGCGATGGGGCTGAAGATCATTGCGGAGGGCGTGGAGACCGCCGAGCAGCTCGCGTTTCTGCGCAACATCGGGTGCGAGGAGGCACAGGGGTACCTGTTTTCGCCTCCGGTAGACGCGGCGGCGTGCGCGGAGCAGCTGAAGGACGGCGGTGCCATCCACCAGACACTCGCGACCATCGGAGGAACCAGCAGCGCGGTGCTGATCGTCGACAACCATCCTGGTTACCGCGACCTCCTGATCGAGCGGCTGCGATCGGAAGGCCTTTCGATCCTGACCGCTGCGAGCTCGGAGGAGGCCTTCGACGTGCTCGCCACGAATCGGGTCGGTGCCGTGGTCACCGACGAACAGGTACCGACGATGGGCGGAATCGAGCTGCTACGGCGCGTCAAGCGGATCTATCCGAGAGTCAGGCGCGTGGTGCTGAGCAGCGTGGCCGATTCTCGAATCGTCATGGATGCGATCAACGACGGCGCCGTGCACAGGTTCTTCCTGAAAGGCAAGGACGAGCAGCGATTGCGCGCCGAGCTGCCGGGCCTGTTGGCCCTCCGCGGCACCGACCCGAAGCGCGAGACCTCCGATCCCCAGCTGGCCGACGACACGATCACATTCCGCGGGCCGAACGGGAGCGAATGACATGCTGGTAATCACCCGCCGCGAGAACGAGAGCATCACGATCGTGCTGGCCGATGGGGTCGATCCCGACCTCACGCTCCGGGACGCCTTCCGGCAGGGACCCATCGAGGTCCGGGTCGTACACGTCAGCGGGGGGCGCGTACGCATCGCGGTCTCCGCTCCGCCCGAGCTCAAGATCTGGCGCGGCCCGTATCGGACCGAGCGGTGTCTGCGGCCCGATGCCGGCGACGCCGGCTCGGAGCCGTCACGGCACGCCGTCGAAACCTAGGCAGGAGCGCGCTGGCAACGCCCCGGCAGCGAGGGCAGAATCCGCGGTCAGCGCCGCTGCCGGAAGCCTTCCATGCCGTCGATCGCTCGCGTGCGCGTCTGAGCAGCACATGCTCGTCGCGTTGAACAAGCCGTACGGCGTCGTCTGCAAGTTCAGCCCCGAGCCCGGCAAACGCACGCTCGCGGAGTGCATCGACGTTCGCGGCGTATATCCGGCCGGCCGGCTCGACACCGACAGCGAAGGCCTGCTGCTCCTGACCGACGACGGCGCGCTGCAGGCGCGCATCAGCGATCCGCGCCACAAGCTCGCCAAGGTGTACTGGGCGCAGGTCGAGAACGTGCCGACCGAAGACGCGCTGGCGCGCCTGCGCAAAGGCGTCGACCTCGGCGACTTCGTCACGCAGCCCGCGAAGGCGCGCCTGATCGAAGAGCCCGCGAACCTCTGGCCGCGCGACCCGCCGATCCGCTACCGCGCGCAGATCCCGACCGCGTGGCTCGAGCTCGTCTTGCGCGAGGGCAAGAACCGGCAGGTGCGGCGCATGACCGCGAAGGTCGGTTTTCCGACGCTGCGGCTCGTGCGCGCCGCGATCGGCGCCGTGACGCTCGACGGGTTGGCACCCGGCGAGTGGCGGCAGATCGACCCCCGCGCGCCGTGGGGCGCATCGAGCGACCGCGCGTAAGGCATGTCCGCGCCATGCGTTATGGATGAACTCGCGCGTTGATGCCCCCACCCGCCGTCGCTGAAGGCGAGCTTCTTCAGCGTCTCGAGCTTGGCGGCTGGACGAAGCGACGCGACTCCTTCAGGCGTACAACCAACGTGGCGACCTGCGGGCGCTGCAACGGGTTTTCGATTTACACAACGTATCGAGTATGTTTGCTCAGCCTTGTGAGCAGAAAAAGCAGGCGCACGCGATACGATGCTCGTACGACGAGCCGTCAGCGCGTGGCGGCGCGCGACGTTCGCACTGAACCCAGCATCGCGCGAATGCCGCGCAGCGCCTGCCGGATGCGGTTCTCGTTCTCGATCAGCGCGAACCTCACGTAATCATCGCCGTTGTCGCCGAAACCGATGCCGGGCGACACCGAGACCTTGGCCTTCTCCAGCAGCACGCGCGCGAACTCGAGCGAGCCCAGCGCGCGATACGGCTCCGGAATCTGCGCCCACACGTACATCGAAGCCTTCGGCTTCTCGACCGGCCACCCGGCTTCGATCAGGCCCTTCACGAGCACGTCGCGCCGGCGCTGATACGTGGAGGCGATGTCGCGCACGCACTGCTGGTCGCCCTCGAGCGCGGCGATCGCGGCCACCTGCAGCGGCGTGAACGTGCCGTAGTCGTGGTAGCTCTTGATGCGCGCGAGCGCGTGCACGAGCTCGGCGTTGCCGACCATGAAGCCGATGCGCCAACCGGCCATGTTGTAGCTCTTCGACAGCGTGAAGAACTCGACGGCCACATCCTTCGCTCCCGGCACCTGCATGATCGACGGCGCCTTGAAGCCGTCGAACACGATGTCGGCGTACGCGAGGTCGTGCACGATGAGGATGTCGTGCTTCTTCGCGAGCGCCACGAGCTTCACGAAGAACTCGAGCTCCACACACTGCGCCGTGGGATTGGACGGGAATCCGAGCACGATCATCTTCGGCTTCGGATAGCTGCCGCGGATCGCGCGCTCGAGCTCGGCGAAGAAATCCCCTCCCGGCACGATCGGAATGGCGCGGATGTCCGCGCCGGCGATCACGGCGCCGTACATGTGGATCGGGTAGCTCGGATCGGGCACGAGCACCGTGTCGCCGCGCTCGAGGGTCGCGAGCATCAGATGCGCGAGGCCTTCCTTCGAGCCGATCGTGACGATGGCCTCGCTGTCGGGGTCGATGTCGACGTCGAAGCGGCCTTTGTACCAGTGCGCGATTGCGCGGCGCAGCCGCGGGATGCCTTTCGACGCCGAGTAGCCGTGCGTGTCGGGCCGCTGCGCGACTTCGACCAGCTTGGCCACGATGTGCGGCGGCGTGGCCCCGTCGGGGTTGCCCATGCTGAAGTCGATGATGTCCTCGCCGCGCCGGCGCGCCGCGAGCTTCAGTTCGGCCGTGATGTTGAAGACGTAGGGAGGCAGGCGTTCGATGCGCGCGAAACGGCGCTTGCCTGCAGTGGACACTGCCATGGAACTGCTCTCACGTAAGCGCCCGGAACCGTCCGAGCGACGTCGGCGACATGTTGGCCGCCTGGCGCGCAGTCTAGACGAGCGGCGCGCGGCGCCACAAGGCGCCACGCCTCTGCGCGTGCGGCCGTTCACACGCGGAGGGCCCCACGTTGGCCGCGGCTCGGACGGTGTAGAATCCCGGCCGCATGTTGTCGTCGATACAAGGCGGAATTCTGGCGGCGCTGTCGCATCCCGGCACGTGGATCATCGCGTTGTTCGTCGTGACGGCCACGTATATCCAGCTCCGCGGCCGCGTGCGGCTGAAGCTGCGCCGGCAGATCTTCGATCATTCGACGCTCACGGCACCGTACAACAGCCTGATGTACGCGTTCTCGACGGCGCCCACCACGCCGTACGTCGACGTCGCGGAATTCCCGCAGCTCAAGATGCTGGCCGACAACTGGCAGCTGCTGCGCGACGAGGGGCTGAAGCTGCTCGACGAGGGCCACGTCAAGGCCGCCGAGAAGCACAACGACGCCGGTTTCCGCTCGTTCTTCCGCACGGGCTGGAAGCGCTTCTATCTCAAGTGGTACGACGACCCCGTACCCTCGGCGCAGGCGCTGTGCCCGCGCGCAACCGAGCTCGTGAACAAGGTGCCGGGGCTCAACGCCGCGATGTATACGCTGCTGCCGCCGGGTGCGAAGCTCGGCGCGCACCGCGACCCGTTCGCGACCTCGCTGCGCTATCACCTCGGGCTCTCGACGCCGAACTCACCCGACTGCTTCATCGCGGTGGACGGCCAGCCGTACTGGTGGAAGGACGGCGAAGGCGTGGTGTTCGACGAGACGTATGTGCACACGGCCGAGAACCGCACACCCACCACGCGGCTGATCCTGCTCTGCGACATCGAGCGGCCGCTGTCGAATCCCGCCGTGCGCTGGTTGAATCATTTCGTCGGCCACCGCATGGTGCGCGCGGCTGCGTCACCGAATCAGGTCGGCGACAAGCAGGGTGGCTTGAGCACGTTCTTCCAGTACGTGCACGTGATCCAGAAGCAGGGTGCGCGTGTGAAGAAGTGGCACTACCCCACCTACTGGGTCGCAAAGAAGATCATCCTGGTCGGCATCCTCTATCTGCTGTACCGCGCGCTCTTCTGACGCGCGCGGGCCCGCGCGGGGACCACGACGCACAACCGTGAACTCCGCCCTCGCCGCGCGCGCGCCCATGCGCATCATGGTGCGATGAGCCCGCGCCCCCGCCAACGCAGCGACGAACGCCTCCGACCCGCCGCCGGCCTCTGGGCGCTCGCGCTCGGCGCCACGGGCTTCGTCGCCGGCTTCTTCGGGCCGATCGCGCTGAACCCCGATGCGAATCAGGGCCCGCTCGTGGGGCTCTTCATCACGGGGCCCGGCGGCGTGGTCGCGGGACTCGTGCTGGGCCTGCTGTTCCGCGTGCTGCCCGTCACGAATGCGTTGCGTGCGCGCGCACTGCTCGGTGCGTGCGCGGTGCTCGCGCTCGGCACGCTGTGGTTCTGCCTGCCGCAGCCCGCGGTGCTCGGCTACGTGGTCGATGCCACCGTGGCCGATTGCGCGCGTCCCGCGGCGTTCGGCAAGGACGCACTCGCGCGCTGGCAGGCGGCCGTCACGCGCGCGCCCTGGGCGAAGCCGCCGGCCGACTGGCCGCAACGCGCCCTCGCGAACCTCGATCACGATGCGGGTGTCGTGGTGACGCTGAAGGTCGCGCGCCGCGCACCGATCCGGCAACACCGCAAGCCCTGGGATTTCGGTCGCAGGGACCTCGGGCCCTGGCAGACGAGCGCGGCGGCCGATCGCTACTACGCGAGCGACGAGGGCGCGGACTGCGCGGCGTATCTCGCGCGGCCGCGAACGCTGTACCTGCCGTTCGACCCGTCGCCCGGGAATCCGAACCGGCCGGCGGCCGTGTGGCCGCCGATCGACACGACCGGCTTTCTGTCGCTGCTGACGCTCGGCCCGGTCCCCGCGGAATACGCGCGCCTGGTCGCGGAACGCTGAGCCGGAAGCTCAGTAGCCGACGGCCTGGCCCTCGCGCCGCGAGTCGCTGGCCGCCACGTAGCCGTCCTCGGCGTCGTCCGACAGCTTGAAGATGAACTGCCCGGAACCGAAGTCGTTGCCGGAATCGATCGGCCCGATCGCATGGCCGAGTGCGCGCAGGCCCGCCACGATCTCGGGCGCCATCGTGTGCTCGCAGTCCATCGCGAGCCCCGTCGCTACTTTCCAGCGCGGCGCATCGCACGCGGCCTGCGGCTGCTGACCATAGACCAGCATGCGCACGAGCGTCTGCAGGTGCCCCTGCGGCTGCATGTTGCCGCCCATCACGCCGAAGCTCATCTGCGGCTTGCCGTCTCTCGTCAGGAAGCCCGGAATGATCGTGTGGAACGGGCGCTTGCCGGGCTCGACGACGTTCGGGTGACCGGCCTCGAGCGTGAAGCAGTGCCCGCGGTTCTGCAGGCTCACACCAGTGCCCGGCACCACGACTCCGCTGCCGAAGCCCATGTAGTTCGACTGGATCATGCTGACCATCGTGCCGTCCGCGTCCGCGGCCGTGAGGTAGATCGTGCCGCCGCGCGGCGGCGTGCCGTGCCCGAAATCCTGCGCACGTTTCGGATCGATGCGCCGTGCGCGCCCGGCGAGATACGCGTCGTCGAGCAGATCGGCGGCCGTGACGCGCGTCATCGCGCGCGCCTCGGCCACGAAGCGGTACACGTCGGCGAACGCGAGCTTCATGGCCTCGATCTGCAGATGCTGCGACGGCACACCGTCGACCGGCAGTGACGCGAGATCGAGGTGCCGCAGGATGCCGAGCGCCATGAGCGCCGCAATGCCCTGCCCGTTCGGCGGAATCTCGTGCACGGTGTAGCCGGCGAAGTCCGTCGCGATCGGCGTGACCCACTGCGGCGCGAAGCCCGCGAGATCGGCCGTCGTCATCGCGCCGCCGTTCGCGGCGCTGTGCGCCGCGAGCCGCTCCGCGATCTCGCCCCGGTAGAACGCCTCCCCCTTCGTGGCGGCGACCCTGCGCAGCGTGGCGGCCGCGGCCGGAAACCGGAACCGCTCGCCCGGCTGCGGTGCTCGCCCGTGCGGCATGAACGCCTCGGCGAATCCCGGCAGGCTCTTGAGCACAGGCGCCTGCCGCGCCCAGCTGCCGGCCGTCACGACACCCACGCCGTAGCCCCGCTCGGCGAGCTCGATCGCGGGCTCGAGCAGGTCGGCGAACGGCAGCCTGCCGAAGCGCTGCGACAGCGCGGCCCAGCCCGCCACGGCGCCCGGCACCGTGACCGCGTCCCAGCCTCGCGTCGGGATCGCTTCGTGTTTCCGGAGGAAGTACTCGCGCGTCCACGCACCCGGCGCCGGACCGGAGCTGTTCAGCCCGTGCAGCGCGCGGCCGTCCCACACGATCGCGAAGTTGTCGCTTCCCAGGCCGTTCGAGCACGGCTCCACGATCGCCATCGCGGCCGCGGTGGCCACGGCCGCGTCCACGGCGTTGCCGCCCCGGCGCAGCATCGCGAGCCCGGCCTGCGCCGCGAGCGGCTGCGAGGTCGCGACCACGTTGCGCGCGAACAGCGGGCTGCGCACGGTCGGGTAGGGATTGTTCCAGGAAAACTGCATCGCGGCGTCACCAGCCACAGACACGCCATTGTCGCGGATTGCGCACGAGCTGCCTACGGGGCCCCCGAGGGGCCGCCACGCGCCACGGGCAGCGGCTGCCGCGCGACTCTCCTCCCAGCGACGTAGATCGCCCAGCCGACGAGTGCAGTCACCGCAACCGCGATGAACTCCTTGCGACTGCTGCTCGACAGCAGCCAGATCGTCAGCACCACCGCGGCGCCGGGAATCAGCGGGCCGCCCGGCACGACGAACGTGGCGGGCTCGACGTCCGCGCGCCGGCGCAACACCGGCAAGGCGAGGCATGCGACGGCGAACGTGAGCAGGCGGCTGATCGTGCTGATGGTCAACGCCGTCAGGAACGAGGCGTTCAGCGTGAACACCAGGGTCGTCACGGCCGAGATCAGGATCGCGACGTGCGGCGTGCGGTACCGCGGATGCGTGCTCGCGAACACGGGCGGCAGATCGCCGTGCTCCGCCATCGCATACAGCAGGCGCGGCGTCGTCAGCACCACCACGTTCAGCGTGCCCGTCACCGAGATCAGCGCGCCCGCCACGATCACGGCGGCGCCGGCCGGACCCACGGCGCGGCTGGCGGCATCCGCGAGCGGCCGCTGCGACGCCGCGAGCTCGGGCAACGTGCCGATGCACACGAGCTGGATCAGCACGTACAGCACGGCGACCACGCCGATGCCCGTCAACAGGGCGGACGGCAGGTGCCGGCGCGGGTCGTTCGTCTCGCCGGCGGGAATGCCCCCGACCTCGAAGCCCATGAACGCGAACGCGACGAGGAACACGGCCTGTGCGAAGCCGCCGTAAGTGGGCACTGCCGCGAACGAGAGATTCGCTGGCTCGACGAAGAACGCGCCGACGGCCACGAACGAGAGCAACGGAATCAGCTTGCCGATCGTGAACACCGTGCTCGTGACGGCCGCGCGCCTGACGCCGAGCACGTTCAGCAGCGTGAGCGCGGCGACGACGGCGACGATCACGACGGCACGCCACGCGTTCGCGCCGGACCAGAAATAGCCGAGATAGCCGACGAGCAGGTTGCAGATGGCGCCGAACGCGGTGAGCCGCGACAGCCACATGAGCCAGCCGACCTGGAATCCGACCCAGGGTCCGAATGCGGCGCGCGCATAAAGATACGGACCGCCGGTCGTCGCGAAGCGACTGCCGAGCTCGGCGAAGCAGAGCACGATCAGCGTCACGACGATCGCGCAGGCGACGAAGGCGAGCAGGCTGTAGCCGCCCGCGAGCGCGAACGCCGTCGCGGGCAGTCCGAAGATGCCGGCGCCGACGATGTTGTTGACGATCAACGCCCCGAGATCGGCGCGGCGTATCGCGCGGACCAGACCGCCCCCCTGTCGCTCAATCGTCATACATCTCTCCGACAATCCGCACCCGGTCACACCCCGGCGCTTCGCGGGGCATTTGTAACAACTCTGTAATGAAGCGCCGGTAACGTTGCCGCGACGTAACGGAAACACCCCCGACATGGAGAATGCATGAATAAGCTATCGCTGTCCGCCCTCGCCGTCGCCTGTGTCCTTGGCGGAACCGCCGCGCGCGCGGCCGAACCGGGCGAAACCACGATCGGAGGTCTCGGCTTCTTCGACGTGACGAACGTCGACGAGCAGGCCAGCGGCACCAAGACCGACGCGTCGGGCACGGGCCTCGACGTCAAGCGCTTCTACGCCATCATCGCGCACCAGTTCGACAAGCGCTGGTCGGCCAACCTGACGACCGACTTCAATTACGTCAGCAACGACAGCGAGACGCAGCTGTTCGTCAAGAAAGCCTATTTCGAAGGCAAGTTCAGCGACGCGTTCACGCTGCGCATCGGCTCGGCCGACGTGCCGCTCGTGCCGTTCGTCGAAGGCCTGTACGGCAACCGTTACATCGAGAACGTGCTCGTCGAGCACACGGGCATCGAGCCGTCGGCCGACTGGGGCGTGCACACGCTCGGCGCGTTCGCGAAGGGCAAGGCGCACTATGCCGTCTCGGCCATCACGGGCAACGGCTACAAGAACCCGACGCGCAGCCAGGGACTCGACCTCGACGCGCGCATCGACTTCGAGCCGATCGACGGCCTCACGGTCGCGGCGTTCTATCGGACCGGCAAGCGCGGCCTCGACAAGCCGAGCGTGACCACGTATCACGACGCAACACGCACGGAGATCCTCGCGGCCTACGTGAAGCCTCGCTTCCGCATCGGCGCGGAGATGTTCCAGACGGACAACTGGAACCAGGTGCTGACCCCGCAGAGCGACTCCCAGGACGGCCACTCGGTCTGGGGCACGTACGTGATCAACCCCAAGAAGAGCGTGTCGATCTTCGCGCGCGCCGACAGCGCCAAGATGAGCAAGGAGCTGGCGCCCTCGCTCGAGAGCAAGTACTACAACCTCGGCGTATCGTTCGTGCCCGTGAGCAACGTGACGCTTGCCTTCGTCTACAAGCACGACGAGGTCGACAACGGCACCGTGAAGACCACGAACGGCACCATCGGCGGCACACCCGACGGCACGCACAACGAAATCGGCATGTGGGCCATGGTCCGCTTCTGAACGACTGAGGACTCCTGCTCCCCGAAGCCCGCTCCCTGACCGGAGCGGGCTTCCTTTTTTGTTCTCCGCGCGGCGGCTATGATCGTCGCGCCCGATCACAGGAACGGAGAACACGCTCATGCAACGCACGTCGCTCGGTCTCGGTCTGGTTGCGGTCACCGGTACGCTGCTCGCGGGCGGTGCGCTCGCGCAGAGCGCAGGCAAGCTGCCCGCGCAGGACTACGTCGACATCCTGCAGCTGATCCAGGGCTACTCGCGCATCCTCGAGAACTGCACGAACGGCGGCAACGACTACGCCGACATGTTCACGGACGACGGCACGTTCGGCGTCTCGCAGACGTGGGGCAGTGGCGTGAAGATCTGGTTCCGCGGCCGCGAGGAGCTCGCGCGCGCCGGCGGCGCCGACGGCAAGGGCGGCTGCCGCCCGCCGGCACCGAACCCCGAGTACCACATCGTGGCGAACCTCTCGATCACGCCCACGCCCGAGGGCGCCAAGGCCGTTTCGACGCTGCTCACGATGCAGAACAAGACCACGGCCCAGGGCGACCCGATCCACTGGGAAGGCGGCTACGAGGACACGCTGGTGAAGACGCCCAAGGGCTGGCGCTTCAAGCAGCGCGTGCACGTGTGGCCCGAGGTCAAGTGGACCGACCGGCCGCAGGACATGCCGAAGCGCAATCTCGCGGAGGAGTAGCGGGCTCGAGCGAGCTGCCGGCCGGCGCCGGCGGCCCGTGTTGCGTTTTCAGTTGCCGACGACGGCCTGCATGACGGCCGTCTCGAAGTCGTCGCGCAGCTGGCCACGGGTTTCGAGGTTGGCCACCTGCGTCATGAAGACGGCCACGATCCTCTGCTTCGGGTCGACGAAGAAGTGCGTGTTGTACGCGCCGCTCCAGCCGAAGCTGCCGGGCGAAAGCCACGTGTTGCGCGCGGCCGGATCGCTGACCACGCGCACGCCGAGCCCGAAGCCCTCGCCCGCGTTGCGGCCCGGCAGCGTGTCGGGCGCGAACACCGACGCCATGAGCTCGACCGAGCGCGGGCTTAAGATTCGCGCGCCCTCGAGCTCGCCGCCATTCAGGAGCATCGACGCGAACTTCAGGTAATCCTCGGCCGAGCTCGTGAGCCCGCCGCCGCCGGAGAAATACGCGCCGTTCAGGAACGACGGCAGCGGCTGCTTCTTGAGCGCGCCATTCACGTGCGTGTACAGCGTCGCGCGCCGCGCCTCCACCCCGTCGCGATAGAAGAAGGTGTCCTTCATGCCGAGCGGGCCGAAGACGCGCTGCTCGGCGAAGCGGTCGAACGGCATGCCGGACGCCACCTCGACCACGCGCACGAGCACGTCGAAGCCGTACTGGGCGCTGTACGCCCAGCGCGTGCCGGGCTGGAAATCGAGCGGGATGGCCGCGAGGCGCGGCAGCACCTGCGCCACGGTCTCGCCGGCGCCGACGGCCAGCCCGTAGCCGCTGCTGGCGCCGCCACTCATGAGACCCGACGTGTGCGTCAGCAGATCGCGCAGCGTGATGGGCCGCGCCGCCGCAACGACGCGGCCCGGCTGCGGCGCCGACGCCGTGAACGCCGGCGAGGGCGGCGACACGCCATCGGTGTTCGGCACGGCCACGGTGAGATTCTCTAGCGCGGGGACGAAGCGGCCGACCGGGTCCGTGAGCCGCAGCCTGCCCTCTTCCGCGAGCATGAGGACCGACGCGGCCACGATGGGCTTCGTCATCGACATGATGCGGAACAGGGCATCCGTGCGCATCGGCGTCTTCGCTTCGAGATCCATGAGCCCCTGCGCCGTGAGCATCGCCACGCGGCCGTTGCGCGCGATCAGCGTCACCGCGCCGGTGAACACACCGGCATCGATCTGCTGCTGCATGAGCCCGGTCACGCGCGCGAGGCGTGCTGTCGAAAGCCCGACGCTCTCGGGCCGCACCGTGGGCGTGCCCGCACGCGCCGCCGTGACCGCGAGCGCCGCGCACGCGAGCCAGAGCATCCTTCCGAACATCCGCCGAGCCGCCATGTCACCCCCCGATCGCTTTTCGAGCCACCCCGGGGCATCATCGCGCAGCGTCGCAACGAGGGTAAAGTAGGGGTTCTCGCCATGCACCTCGCCCGCACTCTGCTCGCCGCATTCGCGCTTATGCCCTGCATCGCCTCCGCTCAACCCGCCGCCGCGAGCACCGCCGTCTTCGCCGTCGCGTACGTCGAGACACGTCCCGCGGCCGCCGACTCCGGCCGCATGGCGCTCGAGGCGTACCGCGACGCCACGCGCCAGCAGACCGGTTGCGTCAGCGTGGAAGTCTTTGCGCAGACGGGCCGGCCCGGCCACTTCGCGGTGCTCGAGGCGTGGCGCGATCAAGCCACGTTCGAGGCCCGCGACGCGGCCGCGAAACAGAAGCTCATGGACGAGCTGAAGCCGGTCCGCATCAGCGGCTACGACGAGCGGCCGTACAGGCCGCTCACGATCGAGGCCGACAAGCCCCCGGCCGCGGCCCGCGCGCAGGGCGTGTACGTGATCTCGCACGTGGACGTGGCCCCGGGCACGCAGGCACCGGCGCTGCTGTCGAGCCTCGCGGCGGCGAGCCGCCAGGAAGCCGCCAACCTGCGATTCGACGTGCTGCAGCACGCGCAGCGCGCGAATCACTTCACCGTGGTGGAGCACTGGCAGAGCCAGGCGGCACTCGACGCCCACGTCGCGGCCGCGCACACGCGGGAATACCGCGACGCGCTGCAGCCGCTCACGGGCAGTCCGCTCGACGAGCGCGTCTACACGCCTCTCGATCCGCGCCGCCGCTGACGGAATCAGCGAGCCGCCGGCGCCACCGTCTCGCCGTGCGCGGCGCGTTCGCGTAGCTGCGGCAACTCGATCGTCGCGAGCAACCCCGTGCCGTCCGGCTGCGCCGCGTCGAGACGGAACGTGCCGTCGTGCGCACGCGCGATCTCCCGGACGATCGCGAGCCCGAGACCGCTGCCGGGCTCCGTCGTCGCGGCACCGCGATAGAAGCGGTCCAGCACACGCGAGCGCTCGTCCTCGGGGAGACCCGGGCCATCGTCGCGCACGGTCAGGCGCGCGCTCCCGCCGCCGCCGTGCACAGCGACCGAGATCCGCGCGCCCGGCGGCGAGTAGCGGATCGCGTTGTCGACGAGGTTCGCGATCATCTCCGCGAGCATCAGCGGATCGCCGCGCAGCGCCACGGGGTGCGGGTCGCGGTCCAGCTCGAGCATCTGCTGCTTCGCGTGCGCGGAGGGCTCGTAGCGCGCGAGCACCTCCTCCGCCAGGTCCGCGAGGTCCACGGCCCCGACGGCGCCGCCGCTCGTGAGGCCGGCCTCGGCGCGGCTGAGATTGAGCAGCTGATTCGCGAGACGCGTGAGACGCTCGCACACGCCCTGCATCTGCCCGACGTTCGCACGCAGCGAGTCGTAGTCGCGGGCACGCAGCGCGAGCTCCGTCTGCGTGCGCAGCACCGTGATCGGCGTGCGCAGCTGATGCGTGGCATCCGCGAGGAAGCGCCGCTCGGTCTCGAGCACCGTGGACAGCCGCGCCATGAGGTCGTTGATGGCCTCGGCCTGGCTGCGCAGCTCGGCCGGCAGGCCGCGCAGCGACAGTGGCTTCAGATCGGCCGGATCGCGACTGCCGATGGCGGCCCGCAGCGCCGCGAGCGGCCGCAGTCCCCAGCCGATGCCGAGCCAGACGAGCAGCACGATCGTGGCCAGGAACGCGACCTGCACCGGCACCATCGACAGCGTGGCCTCGCGCGCGAGGCGCGTGCGCTTGCGCAGCGTCTCGGCCACGCGCACCACGAAGCGGTCGCCGTCCTCCGTATCGAACACGTGCTCCACGAGGCGCACGGGCTCGTCGTCCACCTTGCCGTCGTAGAAATTGCCCGCCTCCGTGGGCACCTCGTCCGTGAGCGGCACCGGCAGCTCCGCGGTGCCGCCGAGACGCTGGTCGTCGGCGAACACCTCGAAGTAGACGTCGTCCTGCGGATCGACCTCGAGCATCTTGCGCTCGTCGTCGGAGAGGAACAGCACCGGCTGGCCGTTGTCGATGCCGATCTGCGTGGCCAGCGTGAGCGCCGTGTCGTACAGCGCGCGGTCGTAGGCGATCGCCGTGAAGCGCAGCACGTTCGAGTACGCGCTCCACGCCCAGAGGCCGAGCAGCACGGCGAGCGCCGGCAGCAGCAGCAGCACGAGCCGCTGCCGGATCGTGAGCCGCTCGAGGAAGCTAGCTTGCGCCATACGGCTCGAGCACGTACCCCACGCCGTGCACGGTACGGATCACGAACCCTTCCTTCTCGAGCTTGCGGCGCAGCCGGTGCACGTAGACCTCGACCGCGTTGTCTCCGACCGAGCCGTCGCGGTCCGCGAGATCCTGCCCGAGCCGCACCTTCTGCACCACGTGCCCCGGGCGCTGCATCAGCGCGGTGAGCACGTCGAGCTCGCGCGGCGGCAGCGCCAGCGGCGCGCCGCGCAGCTTCGCGAGCTGACCCGGGATCACGTGCAGAGGGCCGTTGATCAGCGCCTGCGCGCCGCCGCTCGCGCGCCGGATCAGCGCGGCCACGCGGGCCTCGAGCTCTTCCAGCGCAAAGGGCTTCGCGAGGTAATCGTCGGCGCCGAGGCGCAGCCCGAGCACGCGGTGCTCGACGCCGTCGCGCGCCGTCAGCACCAGCACGGGCATCGGGTTGTCGGAGCCGCGCAGCCGCCGCAGCACGTCGAGACCGTCCATGTGCGGCAGACCGAGATCGAGAACCATGAGCGCATAGGCGCGGGCCGCGAGCGCCGCCACGGCGGCCTGGCCGTCCGGCGCGGTGTCCACGGCATAGCCGGCCGCCGTCAGCGCGTCACGCAATGTGCGCCGCAGGTCGGGATCGTCTTCGACAACGAGGATCTGGGTCATGCCCGAAAGGATTCTGTAAGCCCGGGGAAGCGAATCTTACGGCGCGGCGCGGGGGTGCGTCGCTCGCAGACGAAGGATTTCGCATGTTCTTGACGGCTCAAGCGGCCTCGCCCGGCCGCGTTCGGACCGCGCTCCTCGGCATTGCGTGCCTGCTGACGGCCGCCGGGTGCTCCAGCCATGGGGCTCCCGCCGTCGAGCCCGCGGCGTCGCAGGGTTCGCAAAACCCCTTCATCGAGGTGGCGCCGGCCGGCGCGGCCGGGCGTTCCTGGGGCAACGCACTGCCCGGACGCCTGATTTTCCGGCCGCTCGGCGTCGCGGCCGTGGCCGCCACGGTCGACGCGCGCGTGGCCTCCATCGACACGCGGCTCGGTGCCACGGTCAAGGCCGGGGACACGTTGCTCACGCTGAAGAGCAGCGACGCGGCCAAGGCGCGCGCGGACCTGATCTCGGCGGAAGCGAGCGCCGCGGCGGCCGAAGACACCCTGCGGCGGCAGACGGAGCTCGTCGCGCGCGGCGTGGGCCTCGAGGTCGAGCGGTTCGCTGCGGAGACGGATCTGAAGCAGGCGCGCGCGGAGCTCGAAAGCGCGCGCGGCGCCGTGGCACTGCTCGGCCCCGGCGAGGGCGACAGGCTCGTCCTCAAGGCGCCGGCGGCGGGCGTCGTGCTGTCGCTGCACGCGACGGTCGGCGCGGTCGTGAGTCACGACGGCGAGCCGCTCGTGGAGATCGGCGACCCGAAAGCGGTGTGGGTGCAGGCGGACGTGCCGGAGACGGTCATCGGCACCGTGCGTGTGGGCGGCGCCGCGCGCGTGCGCGTGGGTGCCGCCGACGCGGCGTTCGATGCCGTGATCGACGGCTTCGGCCCGCGCGTGAACGACGAGCAGCGCCGCGCGGCCGTGTACCTGCGCCCCGTGAGCGCACCGCAAGGCCTCGTGCCCGGCATGCTGGCGGAGGTCGAGCTCGATGGCGGCGACGCGGCCGGCATCAGCCTCCCGGTCGAAGCCGTGCTGATCAAGAACGGCACGGACCGCGTGGTCTACGTGCGCGAGGGTGACGGTCACTACCGCGCACGAAAGGTTCGCACGGGCACCGAGAGTGATGGCCACGTGACCATCCTCGAAGGCCTGAGCGCGGGCGAGAACGTCGTCGTGCGCGGCGCGTTGCTCCTCGACGACGACGCCGAGCAGCTGCTCTGACGCTCGCATGCTGAAATTCATCATCGAGACCTGCGTTCACCGGCGCGCCGCGACGCTGTTCGCGACGATCGTGATCGCGATCTTCGGCGTGAACGCGTATCTGAACACGCCGATAGAGGCATACCCCGACGTCACGAACGCGCAGGTCACCGTGATCGCGCAGAACCCCGGCTACGCGTCGGAGGAGATGGAGCGGCAGGTCACGGTGCCGCTCGAGCGGGCCCTGAATGGCACGCCCGGCATGACGCTGCTGCGCAGCGAGAGCCTGTTCGGCCTGTCGCTCGTGACCCTGATCTTCGGCGACGACGTCGACGCGTTCAAAGCGCGCATGGTCGTGGCGCAGCGCCTGACGCAGGCGGATCTGCCGGAGGGCGTGACGCCCGTGCTGGCGCCGGAAGCCACGCCGCTCGGCGAGATCTACCAGTTCCGCCTCACGAGCGACCGGCACGACATGTACCAGCTGCGCTCCGAGATGCAGTGGAACGTCACGCGCGTCCTGCGCCAGGTCGAAGGCGTGGCGGACGTGCTGCCGTTCGGCGGGTATCTGAAGGAGATCCACGTCGAGGCCGATCCCGAGAAGCTGCGCGCATCGGGCGTCACGCTCGCGGAGCTCGAGGACTCGATCGGCAAGGCGAACCTGAACGTCGGCGGCGGCTTCCTGCGCCACGGCGATCAGGAGCTCACGATCCGCGGCATCGGCTTCATCGACTCCGCGGAGGACATCAAGAAGATTCCGCTGAAGGCGGGCGCCGGGCTGTCGCTGACGGTCGGCGACGTCGCCACCGTGAAGATCGCCGCCACGCCGCGCCGCGGCTCCGTCGGCTGGGGCGACAAACGCGAGACGGTCGAAGGCTTCGTGATCATGCGCCGCGGCGAAAACCCGTCGCGCGTGCTCGACGGTGTGCACGAGCAGGTCGAGGCGCTCAACAAGACGATCCTGCCGGCCGGCATGAAGATCGAGCCGTTCATCGACCGCTCCGACCTCGTGAGCCACACGCTGTCGACCGTGCACGACAACCTGCTGCACGGGTTCGTGCTCGTCGTGGCCGTCGTCTGGCTGTTCCTGCGGACGGCCATCGGCTCGAGCATCGTGGCCGTCGTGATTCCGCTCGCGCTGCTCGTCGCGTTCATCGGCCTCTATCTGATCGGCTTGCCCGCGAACCTGATCTCGATGGGCGCCATCGACTTCGGCATCCTCGTGGATGGCGCCGTGGTGCTCGTCGAGCGCGTGACGCACGCGATCGGTCACGAGCACCCGAAGAGCCGCCGCGAGCTGCTGCACCTCGTGATCGCCGCGGCCGTCGACGTCGGCCGGCCCACGTTCTACGCGATGTCGATCATCATCGCGGCGCTCGTGCCGGTGTTCACGCTGCAATCCGTCGAAGGCCGCATCTTCCGGCCGCTCGCGCTGACCTACGCGTTCGCACTCGTCGGCGCGCTCGTGTTCTCGCTGACCATCGTGCCGGCGCTCTGCGCGTTCCTGTTCCGCCCCCACCACAGGAGCGACGAGCCGCGCTGGCTCGAGAAGCTACGCGCACTCTATCGCCGGCTGCTCGAGCGCACGCTCGCACACCGCTACCGGCCGGTCGTGGCCGGCATCGTGCTCGTGCTCGCCGGCGGTTGGGCGGTGAGCCGCGTCGGCACGGAGTTCCTGCCCGAGCTCGACGAAGGCGATTTCGACGTGGTCGTGGAGATGCCGGCCAGCATCGCGATGAGCGTCGGCCAGGACATGCTCGTGGAGGTCCGCAAACGCATCCTCGCGTTTCCCGAGGTGCTGCAGGTGCTCTCCGAGCACGGTCGTCCCGAGGACGGCACCGACAACGAAGGCGTGAACATGTCGGAGACCTACGTCCATCTGAAGCAGAAGGACGACTGGCGCCCCGGCTGGGACAAGGAGCGGCTCGTGCAGGCCATGCGCGCGTCGCTGAGCGAGATTCCGGGCGTGCGCTTCAACTTCTCGTCGCCGATCAAGGACAACGTGGAGGAGTCCGTCAGCGGCGTGCGCGGCAAGGTGGTGCTCAAGATCTTCGGCGAGGACTTGGCGAAGATGCATGCCACGCTCGAAGAGGCGAAGGCCGCGCTCAAGGACATCCCCGGCATCACGGACCTCGATCTGTACCGCGACGCGACGACGCCGCAGCTGCGCGTGCACCTGGATCGCGCCGCGCTCGCCCACGCCGGCGTGCCGGTGCGCGACGCCGCGCGCGGCATCGAGACCGCGCTGTCCGGGCGCGTCGTCACGCAGTTCTACGAAGGCGAGCGGCCCGTGCCCGTGCGCCTGCTGTATCCGAAATCCGTGCGCGACGATCAGGAGAAGATCGCGTCCTTGCCGATCGACACCGGCGACGGCACGAGCGTGCCGCTGAAGCAGCTCGCGCACATCGAGGTCGCGGACGGCGTGGCGTCCATCGTGCGCGAGGGCAACATCCGCTTCCTCGCCTTGAAGTTCAACGTCGAAGGCCGCGACATGGGGTCCGTCGTGAAGGACGCGACCGCCGCCGTGGCCGCCCACGTGAAGCCGCCCGACGGCCACTACTTCGTGTGGGGCGGCGAGTTCGAGAACCAGGCGCGTGCCGTGCGGCGGCTCGAGATCGTCGTGCCGATCGCGGTGCTGCTCGTGCTGGGCCTGCTGTACGCGGCCATGAACAGCGGCCGCAGCGCGCTCGCGATCCTGGCCACCGTGCCGTTCTCGCTGTCCGGCGGCGCATTCGCGCTGCTCGCGGCCGGCATTCCCCTGTCGGTCAGCGCCGTGATCGGCTTCATCGCGCTGCTCGGCCAGGTGTCGCTCATGGGCGTGCTCGTGCTGTCGGCGACGGAAACGCGCAGGCGCGCGGGCGAAGCCCTGCTGCCGGCATTGCTCGAAGGCGCGAGCGAAAGGCTGCGCGCCGTGCTCATGGCCTCGTCGCTCGCGATGCTCGGCCTGCTGCCGATGGCCGTGTCGACCGGCGTCGGCAGCGAAACGCAGCGGCCGTTCGCGCTCGTGGTCGTCGGCGGCATGATCACGACGCTGCTCGTGGCCCTGTTCCTGTTGCCGGCGATCTACAGTTTCATCACGCCGGCGACCCTGAAGACTCCGGAAGAGATGGACGCATGATTTCCCAGGTACGCATCGCGCGCGGGCTGACAGCACTGCTCGCCACCCACGTCGCTCTCGGCTCGGCCCTCGCGGCCGAAACCCCCACACCCCCCGCCGAGACCTCGTGGACCGACGTGCTGCGGCTCGCGCGCGAAGCTACGCCGCGGCTCGCGCTCGAGCGCGCTTCCGTCTCGCTCGCGGCGGCCGACCGCCGCACGGCGGGCGAGCTGCCGAACCCGAGCCTGAATCTGGGCCGCGAGAAGCCGACCGGCGGCGGCGCCACGCTGTTCGACGGCGACAAGCTCGACACCGTGGGTCTCGAGATGCCGCTGCACGCGCCGGGGCTGCGCAGCGCGCGCATCCGCGCCGCGGATCAGACGCTCATGGCGGCCCGCAACCACGCGCAGGCGCACGTGAACACGCTCGCCGCCGACGCCGGCGAGGCCTTCATCGAGCTGTTGCTGGCACAACGCGAAGTGGACGTGCTGACCGGCGCGCAGCAGGAGCTGAAGAAGCTCCACGACGTGGTCGAAGCGCGCCAGCAGAACGGCGTGTCGAGCCAGTACGACCTGCTGCGTCTCGACGTCGAGATCGCGAGCTGGCGCGGCCGGCTGCACGAAGCGCAGACCGACGTGATCGACCGTCAGGCGCAGCTCGCGACGCTGCTCGGCTTCTCGGGCTGGCAGCCCGTGGCCACGGGCGACCTGCGCGCGCTGGCCGAGCAGCTCAAACCCGACGACGGCGTGTTCGACGTCGCGACGCATCCCGCCATGGTGGCCGCGGCCGCCGAGCAGGCCTCGGCCGAGAGCCGCGTGACGCTGGCCGAGCGCGAACGCCTGCCCGAGATCTCGCTCGACGTCGACAAGAGCCGCACGACCGCGCCGTTCGGCGCGAGCCGCCACGTCGGCGTGTCGGTCGAAGTGCCGATCATGAACCGCCGCCAGGGCTCGCTCGATCACGCGCGCGCGGAAGCCGATGCCGCGGCGCAGGAGCGGCGCCTGACCGAGGCCGAGCTCAGCACCGACATCGCGCGCAGCGCGCAGGTCGCGACGCATCGGCTGCAGGTGCTCGAGCAGTTCGACGGCCAGGTCGCGAAGCGCCTGCCCGAGCTCAAGGACATGGCCGAGGTCGCCTACCGCGTCGGCAACACGCCGATGGTGGAGCTGCTCGACGCCGCGCGCACGCGCTACGAGGCGCAGCTCGAGCAGGCGAAGCTCGAGGCGGAGCTCGCCGAGGCGCGGCTCGACGTGGCGCAGGCCCGCGGCGCGCTCGGCGTGCGCTTCTGACACGGGCCCGCCGCGCCCGTCTGGCGCCCGTCCCGCGCGCCGTCCCGCTCACATAACCGCGCGCGCGCCGATCGTTCCGAAATATTCTTAGCGGCCGCCGCGGCCGTCACTACACTGCGCGCCTCTGTCATCGCTCCCCGGAGTCCGGCATGCGCTCACGTCTTCTCGCCGCGGTCACTCTCACGCTACTGACCGCGCAGGCGCATGCCACGGATGGCTACTTCTCGCTGGGCTACGGCATCCAGTCCAAGGCCGAGGCGGGCACGGGCATCGCGCTCGCGCGCGACGCGCTCACGATCGCGACGAACCCCGCGGGCCTGACCGCCGCGCCCGGCAGCCTCGAGATCGGCGCCGACGTCTTCGCGCCGAGCCGCGGAGCCACGCTCACGCAAGGCGGCGTGCCCGCCGACTTCAGCGGCAACGGCACGTCCGCGTTCCTGATCCCGGAGCTCGGCTACAACCGGTCGCTCGGCAAGCGGGCCGCCTTCGGCGTCGCCGTGTTCGGCAACGGCGGCATGAACACCGACTACGATCGCAATCCGTTCGCGCGGTTCGGCGCGACGGGCTCGGCGGGCGTCGACCTGACGCAGCTGTTCATCTCGCCGGGCGTCGCCGTGAAGCTCGGCGACTCGCAGTCCTTCGGCGTGGCCCTGAACGGGGTGTACCAGCGGTTCAAGGCCAAGGGCATCGGACTGTTCGCGGGGTTCTCGGCGGACCCGGCGCACGTCTCCGATCAGGGGTACGACGCCTCCACGGGATTCGGGCTGCGCGTGGGCTGGCAAGGCCAGTTCGGGCAGCACCTGCGTCTCGGCGCCACGTGGCAGCCGAAAATCCGGACGGGCGCGTTCGACCGTTACCGCGGGCTGTTTGCGGACGCCGGCGGTTTCGACATCCCGGAGACATACGGAATCGGGCTCGCGGTGCGGCCGGGCGAGCGGTGGCAGCTCGCCCTCGACTGGCAGCGGACCCTCTATTCCGACGTGCCCTCCGTCGGCGATCCCCTGAACGCGCTGTTCGCCGGCGTGCCGCTCGGCGCCCCCAACGGGCCCGGCTTCGGCTGGCAGGACGTGACCGTATGGAAGCTCGGCGGCAACGTGCGGCTGAACGACCGCCTCGTGCTGCGCGCCGGCGTGGCACGCAACGACCAGCCCATTCCGGCGTCGCAGACGTTCATCAACATCCTGGCGCCGGGCGTCGTCCGCACGCACACGACGTTCGGCGTCACGTGGGCGCTCGACGCCACCCACGAGCTCGATTTCGCGTACATGCACGCGGCCAGGGAGACCGTGGCGGGCAGCGGCTCGATCCCGCCCGCCTTTGGCGGCGGCGAAGCCGACCTGCGCCTCGCGGAGAACTCGCTCGGCTTTGCCTGGCGCCGCCGGTTCGGCGGCGAGGGGACGCGATGACCGCCTCCATGTTGCACGCGCTGCTCGGCGGCGCACTGATCGGCGCGGCCGCCGGCCTGCTGCTGCTCGTCAACGGCAGGATTGCCGGCATCAGCGGCATCCTCGGCCGGGTCACGAGCGCGGACTTGGGGGATCAGGGCTGGCGAATCGCGTTCCTCGCGGGACTGCTCGCGCCCGCCCTCGTGTTCGGCACGGGCACCGCACAGCTGCACCCGGGCTGGACGTGGGCCGTGGTGTCGGGCCTGCTGGTGGGCTTCGGCACGCGGCTCGGCCGCGGCTGCACCAGCGGTCACGGCGTCTGCGGGCTCGCGAACCTGTCCGGCCGCTCGCTGCTGGCCACGCTGGTCTTCATGGCCACCGCGCTCGTCACGGTGTGGGTCGTGCGCCACGGAGGCCTGGCATGAAGGCGCTCACCGCCCTGCTCGCGGGTCTCGTGTTCGGCGCCGGCCTGCTGATCTCCGGCATGACGGACCCCGCCAACGTGCTCGGCTTCCTCGACGTCTTCGGCGACTGGCGCCCGCAGCTCGCGTTCGTCATGGGTGGCGCGGTGCTCGTCGCCGCGCCCGCGTTCTGGCTCGCGCGCCGGCGGTCCCGCTCGCTGCTCGGCGAGCCGGTCAGCCTGCCGCCGCGCAGCGGCGTCGATGGCAAGCTCGTGACCGGCGCGGCGCTGTTCGGGGTAGGCTGGGGCATGAGCGGCCTGTGCCCGGGGCCCGCGATCGTCGTGCTCGCGAGCGGGGAGCCGCTCATCTTCGTGTTCGTCGGCGCGCTGCTCGTCGGCAGCTGGGCGGCTACGCTCGGCGCGCCGAGGCGGGCGGCGTCGACGACGCCGGCGCCGCGCTCCGCCGGCCTCTAGTCCGCGCGCGCGATCAGGTCGAGCTGCCCGCGCCGCGCGACGCGGCGGTCGAACAGCCCCCACGCGCCCTCGGTGCCGTGCCACGCGCCGCCCGTTGCAGCCTTCGCGTACTCCGTGGCCCGCGTCTCGAAGAAGTTCGCGTGCTCCACGCCGTTCAGGATCGCCGTGAGCCACGGCAGCGGGTGCTCCTTCACGCCGTAGAGCTTCGGCAGCCCGAGCTGGCCGAGGCGCCAGTCCGCGATGTAGCGGATGTACGCCTTCACGTCCTCGGCCGCGAGCCCTTCGATCGGACCCAGCTCGAACGCGAGATCGATGAACCGGTCCTCGAGCCGCACGACCGTGCGCGCGCAGTCGACGATGTCGTCCTTCACGGCGGCGGTCAGCGCACCGGTCTCCGCGGCGAACGTGTGGAACAGCCGCACGATGCCCTCGCAGTGCAGCGTCTCGTCGCGCACGGACCAGGAGACCACCTGCCCCATGCCGCGCATCTTGTTGTGGCGCGGGAAGTTCAAGAGGATCGCGAAGCTCGCGAAGAGCTGCAGGCCTTCCGCGAAGCCGCCGAACATCGCGAGCGTGCGCAGGATGTCGGCCTCGGTTTCGACACCGAAAGTCTGCAGATAATCGTGCTTGTCGCGCATCGCGGCGTAGTCCAGGAATGCCGCGAACTCCGTGTCCGGCATGCCGAGCGTTTCCAGCAGCAACGCGTAGGCCGCGATGTGCACGGTCTCCATGTTCGCGAACGCCGCGAGCATCATCTTGATCTCGGTCGGCTTGAACACGCGCCCGTAGCGTTCCATGTAGTTGTCCTGCACCTCCACGTCGGCCTGCGTGAAGAAGCGGAACACCTGCGTCAGCAGGTTGCGCTCGGCGTCCGTCAGGCGCGTGCTCCAGTCCTTGCAGTCTTCCCCGAGCGGGATCTCCTCCGGCATCCAGTGGATCTGCTGCTGGCGACGCCAGTACTCGAGCGCCCAGGGATAACGCAGCGGCTTGTAGCTCTTGCTCGGCGTGAGCAGGCCAGGACGCTGCAGCAGCTCGATCTGATCGGTCGCGATTACTGACATGCGAGGCACTCGTCGTATTTGTTCTCGTCGGCGGAAAGCGCCTTCGTGGGCCAGCGGCGCGTATTGTCGCCGTCGACACCCGCGAACCCGGCGCGCTGCACGGACTTCGAGCGGCAGTAGTACAGGCTCTTCACGCCGCGCTCCCACGCCAGCCAGTGCAGCATCAGCAGGTCCCACTTGTGGATGTCGCTGCGCAGATAGAGATTCACCGACTGGCCCTGGCAGATCAGCGGCGCACGATCGGCCGCGAGCTCCACCACCCAGCGCTGATCGATCTCGAACGCCGTGCGGAAAATGGCCTTCTCGTTCTCGTCGAGACCTTCCAGGTGCTGCACGGAGCCCTCGTGCGCCAGGATCGACTGCCAGGTCTCCTCCGTGTCGAGGCCCTTCGCGGCCAGCGTCTTCGCGAGCGCGGGGTTGCGCACGCTGAACGAGCCCGACAGCGTCTTGTGCGTATACACGTTCGCCGGGATCGGCTCGATGCAGGCGCTGGTCCCGCCGCAGATCACGCTGATGCTGGCGGTCGGCGCGATCGCGAGCTTGTGGCTGAAGCGCTCCTGCACGCCATGCTCGGCCGCGTCCGGGCACGCGCCGCGCTCGAGTGCCAGCACGCGCGAGGCCGCGTCGGCGGCCTCCCGCAGGCGGCGGAACATCCGCAGGTTCGCCGAGCGCGCGAGCGCGCTCTCGAACGGAATCCCGTTGTTCTGCAGGTACGAGTGGAAGCCCATGGCGCCGAGGCCCACCGAACGCTCGCGCATGGCGGAATACCGCGCCGCGGCCATCGAGTCGGGCGCGCGCTCGATGAAGTCCTGCAGCACGTTGTCGAGCATGCGCAGCACGTCCTCGATGAAGCGCGGCTCGGCCTGCCACTCGTCCCAGGTCTCGAAGTTCACGGAGGCGAGGCAGCAGACGGCCGTGCGCGTCCTGCCGTGCTGATCGCGGCCGGTCGGCAGGAGAATCTCGCTGCAGAGGTTCGACTGGCGCACCTTCAGGCCCGCGGCGCGCTGATGCGGCGCGAGCTCGCGGTTCGCCGTGTCGATGAACAGCAGGTACGGCTCGCCGGTCTGCAGACGCGTCTCGAGGATCTTCTGCCACAGCGCCCGTGCGCCCACGTGCTTCACGATCTCGCCCGTGTGCGGACTGCGCAGCGCGAAACCCAGATCGTCGCGCACGGCGTGCATGAACTCGTCGGTGATGCACACGCCGTGGTGCAGATTCAGGCTCTTGCGGTTGAAGTCGCCCGAGGGCTTCCTGATCTCCACGAACTCCTCGATCTCGGGGTGGTGCACGTCGAGATACACGGCCGCCGAGCCGCGGCGCAGCGAGCCCTGCGAGATCGCGAGCGTGAGGGAATCCATGACGCGCACGAACGGGATGATGCCGGACGTCTGCCCGCAGCCTTTGACAGGCTCGCCGATCGAGCGCACGTTGCCCCAGTAGGTGCCGATGCCGCCGCCGTTCGACGCGAGCCACACGTTCTCGGTCCACGTGCCGACGATGCTGTCGAGGCTGTCCTCGACCGCGTTCAGGAAGCACGAGATCGGCAGTCCGCGCTCGGTGCCGCCGTTACTCAAGATCGGCGTGGCCGGCATGAACCACAGGCGGGACATGTAGTCGTACAGGCGCTGTGCGTGCTCGGCGTCGTCGGCGTACGCGCGCGCGACGCGCGCGAACAGGTGCTGCGGCGTCTCGCCCGGCAGCAGGTAGCGATCCTCGAGCGTGGCGCGGCCGAAGCCGGTCAGCAGCGCGTCGCGCGCGGGGTCGATGCGCACGTCGCGCGCCTGCAGCTCGGCGCGCTCGAAGCGCAACGGGCCGGCGGCGGGCTCGGCGTCCGCACGCGGCCCCTCGGCATCGACCGGGGATTTCAGATGCAGCGCCGCGTAACGCGACGCCGCCTGCAGGTGATCGGGCTGTGTGGCCATACCGCTCGCCTCCGAGAACTTCGGGGGGCGGACGGCGGGCGCGAAACGGCCGGCGGCCACTTCACGCTCCTGCACAGCACACCCCGGCTGACAGAACGTTGCGTGCCCGGCAGGTCTCCTGGCTCGCCGCCCAGAGGAGCAGTGCGTTCTACCTTCCCGAGGCGTGCCTCAGTGGCGTGCATGGAACGACTGCGTCGCGGCCTACAGTTGCGGGGGCAGCTCCGGCATCGAGCGAGCTCTGACCGGATTCCCTCTTCGTCGCACTCGCGTGCGAAACCGGAACACCACGAGATATTGGGTTCCGCAGCGCCGGATTGTCAATATGTTGTGGTCGGCGGCGCGGCGCAGCTACCAGTGCCAGACGCGATCGTAACCCGCGATCAGCGGTGCGACGCCGGCGGTGCCGACGCGTTGCACGCCGGGCAGCAGCTCGTCGTTGCGGATGCCGCGCTCGACCGCGTCCTCGTCGACGATGTAGACGGCGGCGCCCGCGGCGATCAGCTTCGCAACGTCGTCGGCGAGCCGCGGGGGCTGCGTCTGCCGCTCGGCGCCGAACGCAAGACCGCTCGCGTCCTGCTCGGCCACCGCGTAGTTGACCGCGTTGCCTTTGAGCAGCAGATCGACGTCGGCGCCCGCCCCCTGCAACGAGCGATTCAACCACAGGATCGTGTCGTCCTGCTCCTCGAGCGTCGCACGGTAGGCCGTCTCGACGATGCTCAGCGTTTTGATTCGCATGCCGCCTCGCTACTTCGTGGGAATCACGAGCGTGTTGTCGGACGCCTGCGCCATCTTCCAGAAATCCGGCGGCCCGCCGCGCACGACGCCCGGAATCGACTCGCCCATACCGCGCTCGTCGACGCACAGACCGCAGTTGACCCAGTTAAGCCGGCCGCCGTTGCGCTCGGCCTCGGCCGCGAGCGCCGCGATCCACTTGCGGGGCAGCGGATGGTTCTCCTGCTCGGCGTTGCGGCCGTGCGCCGCGTTCGCGTGCGCCATCTGGCGCGCGAACGGCAGGCTCACGGCGCCCTCGTAGGCGAACACGTTGATGTCGTAGCCGCGTCGCGCCGCGGCATCCAGCAGCCGGAACGCCGTCGTGCTGCGCGCGCTCTCGAACGGCGGGTCCATGATCGCGAACGTCAATGTCTTCTTCATCGTGCCTCCGTGCTCAGTGCCAGAATGCCCGGTCACCGGCCGCGAGCCGATCGACGACCGTGTCGATGCCGGTGACCGTGACGTGCTCCGACATGCGGGCGGCGGGGATGCCGCGCTCGCGCAGGGAGAAGTCGTCGGCCAGCACTTCGACGCCCGCGAGCGCCGCCGCGTGCAACGCCTCGGACGGCGCGCCGCGGCGCGTCATCAGCACGGCGTTCTGCACCAGGAACAGCGTGACCCGATGCCCCAGCGAGGCCAGGTCCGTCGCGAGCTTCAGGAAGCCGTCCACGGCCTTCGACTGGAACGCATCGTCCGATTCGATCAGCAGGAATCTGCCCATGCCCTCACCTCTACGACGAGCCGCCACCGTAACGGCGCCGCCCGCAGCCGACAAACGAATTAACTCGGGGTGGATCATCGATGGCACCGATTCGGCCGCGACCTCATGCGTCGAGCACGCGCGCACGCACGAGGAAGTCGCCGAACGGCTCCGCGGCGCCGCGCTCGCGAGCGAAACGTCCGAGCAGCTCGTCCAGCACGCGCAGGATCTCGGGCTCCGCCAGGTTCTGCCGATACAGACGGTTCAGCCGGTCGCCCGTGCGGCCGCCGCCGAGCAGCAGGTTGTAGCGGCCCGGCGCCTTGCCGATCAGCGCGACCTCGGCAAGGTAGGGCCGCGCGCAACCGTTCGGGCAGCCCGTGACGCGCAGCGAAATCGGCTCATCCGTGAGGCCGTGTTTGGCGAGCAACGCCTCGAGCTGCCCGAGCAGCTGCGGCAGGTAACGCTCGGCCTCGGCCATCGCGAGGCCGCAGGTCGGCAACGCGACGCAGGCCAGCGCCTCGCGACGCAGCGGCGTCGCCCGCGAATGGGCGTCGAGACCGTGCTCCGCCACGAGCGCCTCGATCGCGGCGCGCTCGTCGCGCCGCACGCCGGCGACGATCAGGTTCTGGTTCGGCGTCACGCGCAGCTCGCCGCCGTGCAGCGCCGCAATGGCGTTCAGCCCCGTGCGCCAGTACTCGCCGCCAACGTCGGCGACGCGGCCCGCGGGCACCAGCAGCGTGAGGTGCGCACGGCCATCGTCGCCCTCGATCCAGCCGAGCCGGTCGCCCGTCCCGGTGAACTCGACCGGCACGGCGGGTGCGAGCGACCAGCCGAGGCGCCGCTCGAGCTCGGCGCGGAACCAGTCGATGCCGCGGTCGTCGATCGTGTACTTCAGACGCGAGTGGCTGCGCTCGCTGCGGTCGCCGTGGTCGCGCTGGATACCGAGCACGTGCTCGGCCACGGCGAGCGCCTGCCCGGGCTTGCACGCACCGAGAGTCTCGGCCAGGCGCGGATAGGTGCGCGCATTGCCATGCGTCGCGCCCATGCCGCCGCCGACGGCCACGTTGAATCCGACGAGCTCGCCGTTCGCGGCCAGCGCGACGAAACCCAGGTCCTGCGCGTAGACGTCGATGTCGTTGTGCGGCGGCACTGCGAAGCCGATCTTGAACTTGCGCGGCAGATACGTGGCGCCGTAGATCGGCTCCTCGTTCGCAACCGGCACCGCATTGCGCTCGCCGTTGAGCCACACTTCGTGATACGCCCGCGTCGCCGGCGTCAACCTGCGCGCGATCGCCTCCGCGTGCGCGAGCACGGCGCGATGCACCGCGGAGCTCGCGGGCAGCGGCGAGCAGACCACGTTGCGGTTCACGTCGCCACACGCGGCGATCGTCGTCAGCAGCGCGGCGCCGAGACCGGCCATCGTGGGCGGCAACCCCTGTTTCAGCACGCCGTGCAGCTGGATGGCCTGGCGGGTCGTGAGGCGCAGCGTGCCGCTCGAGTGCAGCTGCGCGAGCTTGTCGACCGCGAGCCACTGACCGCTCGTGATGCGCCCGCCGAGCAGCCGGATCCGGATCATGAAGTCGTAGGCCGGCTCGAGCCTCTGCGCCGCGCGCTCGGCACGGATGTCGCGATTGTCCTGCTGGTAGATGCCGTGAAACTTCGCCACGCGCGTGTCGTCGTGGCCGAGCGCGCCCGTCGTGCGCTCGGCGAGACTCGCGGGCAGCGTGCCGCGAAGGTAGTGGCTGCGCGCCTTGATGTCCTCGACGGGGGAAGGCGGCTTGTTCGGGGTGGCGGTCACGGTCACCTCAGTACACGTCGCGCTGATAGCGCTTCGCGGCCTTGAGCCGCTGCAGATATTCCTCGGCCGCATCGGCGGAACGCCCGCCCACGCTGCGGACGACGTCGCGCAGCGCCGCGTGCACATCCGGCGCGAGCTGCTCGGCGTCGCCGCACACGTACAGATGCGCGCCCTGCTCGAGCCAGTCGTAGACATCGGCCGCGCGCTCGCGCAGCCGCTGCTGGACGTACACCTTGGCCTGCTGGTCGCGCGAGAACGCCACGTCGAGCCGCGTCAGCGCGCCGTCGTGGGCATAGCGCTGCCATTCGACCTGGTACAGGAAGTCGTCCCGCAACGTGCGATCGCCGAAGAACAGCCAGTTCTCGCCGCGCGCGCCGTTCGCGACGCGGTGCTGCAGGAACGCGCGAAACGGCGCCACACCCGTGCCCGCGCCGATCATGATCACGCGCGTGGCGCCGTCGGCCGGCAGCCGGAAGTGCGCATTCGGCTCGACATAGATCGGCACGCGATCCTCGGCCACGGCCAGGAACGCCGAGGCGGCACCGCCATGCACGCGGCCGAAGCGCTCGTAGCGCACCACGCCGACCGTCAGGTGCACTTCGTCCGGATTCGCAGCCGGGCTCGAAGCCGCCGAGTACAACCGCGGCGTGAGCTTGCGCAGCAGCTCCGCGAAGCGCTGCGCTTCGAGCCGCGCGGGGAACTCGAGCAGCAGATCGAGCACCTGACGCGTCGCGAGGTACCCGCTGAGCCGCGCCGGATCCGCGACGAGTTCCGTGAGCTCCTTCGCGCCCGCCACCTCCGCATACGCGAGCAGCGTGGCGCGGCCGAGCTGCGTGAGCTCGAGCCGCCGGGTCAGCGCCTCGCCGAGCGGCAGCGTCTGCGCGCCGACCGCCACGGCGGCGTCGCGATCGAGGTGCGCGGCCTCGAGCACGGCGGTCACGAGCTCGAGCGGGTTCTCGGGCCACACGCCGATCGCATCGCCGGGCTCGTACACGAGTCCCGAGCCTTCGAGCGACAGCTCGACGTGACGCACGTCCTTCGTCGAGTGCCGCCCCGTGATCTTCTGGCTCGCCAGCACGGGGCTCGCGAACGGCGCGTCACGCGTGG
>DASZSB010000101.1:0-43479 GCA_035548835.1 Gammaproteobacteria bacterium
GCGCGTATCGAGCTCGCTGACACCGAGCTCAAAGATGCCCGCCACGTTGAGGACGGCCATGCGATTGTCACCGGCGTCGAGGCGCAGCTTGTCGCCGACGCCGAGCCCGAGATCGTCGGCGAGCTTGCTGCCGATCAGCGCGTCGCCCGCGCCGACGCGCATGGCGCCAGCCCGAATGTAATCACTTACGCGCACGATGCGCTGGTAGCGGACCGGGTCGATGCCGAGCACGGCCACCGATTTCACCGCGGCGCCGCGCACTCCGAACGCCGGCCCCGCCGCGACGGGCGAGACGGCCTTCACGCCGGGCACCCGGTCCAGGGTCGCTACGACGTCCTGCCAGTTCAGGATCGAGCGCAGCCGCTGCGCGCGGCGATCCTCGAGTGTCAGCAGCAGCGGATCGCCCGGCAGCGGCACGATGCGGTTGATCTCTTGGGGCGGCTGCACCTTCACGTGAGCCTGCGTGCCGAGCGTGCGCTCGATGAGATTGCTCTGCAGGCCCGTGATGATTGCCGTGATGAACACGATCACCGACGTGCCCACGGCGATGCCGATCACGATCAGCAGTGTCTGCACGCCGCCTTCCCGCAGGAACTTCAGCGCGATGTTCCATTCCACCCACATGGCTCAGTTCGGCGGCATGGGCAGCTCGCGGTCGATGGCGCGCGCGGATGCCAACGGCTGCGTCTGAATCTCGGTGCGCACGCGGCGGCCGGCGGGCAGCGTGGGATCGGCGAGCACCGTGTCGCCGGCCGAGAGACCGCCGACGACTTCCGCGTGCGTGAGTCCGCGCAGGCCGAGCTGCACGGGCACGCGCTCGGCACGGCCGTTGCGCACGGCGAGCACGCTCGCGCGGCCGTCGTTGCCGACGAGCACCGCGTCGTTCGGTATCGCGAGTGCGCTGGCGCGGCGCGCCGTCTCGATGTTGACCGACACCGTCATGTCCTGGCGCAGGTAATCCGGCACCGGGTCCACCGTGAGACGGATGTCGACGGTGCCGCGCAGCGGATCGATCTTCGGCGTGATCAGGCTCACGCGCGCCGCAAACACGTCGTTCGGGTACGCGTCCGCAACGCAGCGCGCCGTCTGGTCGAGCGCGATCGCGCCCAGGTTCTTCTCGTCGAGCGGCACGAGCAGCTCCGTGACTCCGCTGCGCGCGATCTCGAACAGCACCTTGCCCGGCTGGGCCACGTCGCCGGGCTCGGCGTTGCGCGTAAGCACGGTGCCGGCCACGCTGGCGCGGATCTGCGTCTTCGCGAGCGCCGCCTGGGCGGCGGCCAGCCGTTCGCGCAGGACCGCCTCGTCGGCGTCGCCGAGCGCCAGCCGCGCGAGCCGAACGCGTGCGGTATCGGCCGCCGCCCGGGCGACGACCTCGGCCTGCTCGGCTTGCTCCAGCGACTCGCGCGCGATGAGCTGCCGCTCGAACAGCTCGCGGCGGCGCTGCGATTCGCGCGTGGTCTGCACGAGCCCGGCCTCGGCTTCGCGCAGCGCCGCCTCGGCCAGGGGGCGCGTCCCGCGCCGCAGCTGCTCGAGGCTGGCCTCTGCTTCGCGCACGCGGGCCGCGAGGTCGTCGGCGCGCAGCACCGCGAGCACGTCCCCTGGAGCGACCACGTCGCCTTCCTGGACGCGGCGCTCGCTCACGGCGGCGGTGATCTCGCTGCTGACCTGCACGCGTATCGGAGCGACTACGCGGCCCGTGGCGACGACCGTCTGGACGAGCGGCCGCGGCTCGAGACGGTACGCCGGCAGCAGCGGCCCCTGCCACTGGCGCCAGCCCGCAACCGCGAGCGCGATCAGCAGGGCGAGTCCGGCGAGAGGCCAGGGTCTGCGCCAGTTCAGAGCCTTCATGCTTCGACCTGCGATCCCATAGGAGCCTGTTCGCTGCGCGTTGCGTAACGGATTCCCCGGATAGCTTGCCACGCCCGCCGGCTGCGGGTAGCGTTGCCGGCAACGCGCGTCCGCAGTGCCGCGCCCCGGGGGGAATGCATGCATCGCTACCAGTGGTCGTCGTTGGTGGGCGCGGTGGTGACCGTCACGCTGGCGGCGCTCGTGCCGAGCAGCTTCGCGGCCGTCGACGCGAAAGGGTTCACGATCGTGAAGCCCGACGAGCTCGTCTGGACACCCGGCACCGATGGGCCCGACATTGCGGTCGTCTACGGCGACCCGATGAAGCCCGCGTTCTACATCATCCGCGCGCGCTTCAGGCCCGGTGTCATGTCGAAGCCGCATTCGCACCCCACCGATCGCCACGTCACCGTGATCTCCGGCACTTGGTGGGCCGGCACCAGCGCCGACGGCGACCGCAGCAAGACCGTGCCCCTCGGCCCGGGCAGCTATATGATCCATCCCGCCGGCGCCGTGCACTTCGACGGCGCCAAGGACGTGGAGACCATCGTCGAGATCAAGGGCATTGGGCCCGCGCCGTCGATCCCTGCAGGAAAATGAGATGAAGAAATCACCGCCCGATCTGCTCGAACCCGTGGCCGGCAACGGCCTGCTGCATCGCCGCCTGTTCCTGACGCAGGGCGCCGCCGTGCTCGGCAGCGGTCTCGCGCTCATGACGGCACGCAATGCGTCGGCCGCACCGCTCGAGGTGCCGGCCACGATGAAGACGCCGGGCGCGCCCGCGAGCGGCTATGGCGAGCGCTCGCGGTTCGAATCGAAGGTGCAGCGCCTCCCGAACGGCGCCGCGCCGACGCCCGGCACCGGCGGCTCGCGCACGCCGCTCGAGCACCTCGAAGGCATCATCACACCGAACAGCCTGCACTTCGAGAGGCATCACAACGGCATCCCGGACATCGACCCGGAGCAGCACCGCGTGCTGATCCACGGGCTCGTGGAGCGACCGCTCGTGTTCACGATCGATGCGCTGTCGCGCTACCCGCTGGTATCGCGCATCCAGTTCCTCGAGTGCTCGGGCAACAGTGGCGGGCTGAACGCGCCGGAGGCCGCGCAGCAGGCCGCAGGTGCGTTGCACGGCCTCGTGTCGTGCGCGAACTGGACCGGCGTGCCGCTGGCGATCCTGCTGCAGGAAGCGGGTGTCAGACCCGAAGGCAAATGGCTGCTCGCGGAAGGCGCGGATGCGGCCGGCATGAGCCGTAGCGTGCCGCTCGCGAAAGCCTACGACGACGCGATCCTCGCGTTGTACCAGAACGGCGAGCGCCTGCGGCCGTCGAACGGCTACCCCGTGCGGCTGTTCCTGCCGGGCTACGAAGGCAACATGAACGTGAAGTGGCTGCGCCGCATCAAGGTCACGGCCGAGCCCACGATGACGAAGGACGAGACGTCGAAGTACACGGATCTGCTGCCGAACGGCCGCGCCGAGATGTTCACGTTCCCGATGGGCGTGAAGTCCGTGATCACGTCGCCGTCGGGCACGCAGAAGATGCAAGGCCCGGGGCTGTACCAGATTTCCGGCATCGCGTGGTCCGGCGCCGGCAGGATCCGTCGCGTCGAGGTGTCGGCGGATCGCGGCAAGACGTGGGCTGCTGCTGCGCTCGACGAGCCCGTGCTGTCGAAGGCGCTCGTGCGCTTCCGCCTGCCGTGGCGCTGGGACGGCAGCCCGAGTGTGCTGATGAGCCGAGCGACGGACGAGACGGGCGCCGTGCAACCCACGCGCGCAAAGCTCATGGCCGATCGCGGCCCGAGCTATCGTTATCATTACAACGCCATCCAGAGCTGGAACGTCACGGCGGCGGGGGAGATCGGCAATGTCTATGTCTAAGCGCGTCGTCGCTGCGGCGCTGCTCGCGAGTGGCCTTGCGACCGCGGCCTTCGCGCAGCAAGGTCCGCATCTCGGCGTGCCCGTGTCCGAGGCGGACATCGCGGCGTGGGACATCAGCATCGGTCCGAGCGGCGCCGGGCTTCCCCAGGGCTCGGGCACCGCGAGCGCGGGCGCGAGCGTGTACGCGACGAAGTGCATCGCGTGCCACGGCGAGAAGGGCGCGGGCAAGCCGAGCGACCAGCTCGTGGGCGGGCGCGGCACGCTGAAGGACCCGGCGCCCGTGCGCACGGTCGGCAGCTACTGGCCGTACGCGACGACGTTGTTCGACTACATCCGCCGCGCGATGCCGTGGCCGCAGCCGCAGTCGCTGACGCCCGACGAGATCTACGCGGTCACCGCGTACATCCTGTTCTTGAACGGCGTGATCGGCGAGAACGACGTGATGAACGCGGCCACGCTGCCGAAGGTCGTGATGCCGAACCGCGACAACTTCGACGTCGCCTACCACGAGCCTCGCCGCCGCTGAGGCGGTGTCAGGCCTTCAGCCACCCGACCTTGCGTCGCCATTCCCGCTCGGCGGCATCCTTCGCGCTTTGCGCGGCGGGCAGCAGGGGCGGGTGGAGCCGCGCTTGGGCGAGCGCGTCCGCGAGCGGCGGCAGGCCCACCTCCGCGCGCAGAGCTTCGACGCCCGCAGGGTTCTCGAGCGGGCATGGCTCGGCGCGGCCGTCCGCGCCCGCGCGCAGCTGCGTGCCGTAGCGCTGCGGCTTGTCCTCGAACACGCGGATGCGGTCGTCGAGATACGCCAGGTGCCACGCCGGCGCGGCACCCGCCGCGACGGCGCCTGCCAGCAGGTCACGGCACTGCCGCATGAATTCGGGCTCGCCGATGGCGTGCTGTGCGATCAACCAGGCGGCCTGGGCTCCGCGCGTGCCGACCAGGGGTGTCCCGGGCCAGCCGTGCTCGGCGATGATCTCGCGCAGGCGCGCCGCGTTCGCGCGGTGCACGGCTTCCATGCGCGGGTGGTAGCCCCCGAACAGCGAGCCGTCGCGCGCGAGCTCCTCGCGCACGGCGATGTCGTGCTCGCGCAGCGCGATGAGCTCCGCTGCGAGCGTCGCGTTCACGCGCCCGCGAGCTTGCTGCGGAACACGAAGTACACGGCGCCGAGCACGCACAGCGCGGCCCACAGATAGTCGAGCTTCAGCGGCTCCTTCAGGTAGTACACGGCGAACGGCACGAACACGCTGAGCGTGATGACCTCCTGCAGCAGCTTGAGCTGGCCGACCGAAAGCACCGTGTAGCCGATCCGGTTGCCGGGCACCTGCAGCATGTACTCGAAGAACGCGATGCCCCAGCTCACGAGCGCCGCCACGATCCACGGCTTCTGGCCGAGCTCCTTCAAGTGCGCGTACCACGCGAACGTCATGAAGATGTTGCTGCACGTGAGCAGCAGGACGGTCAGGCCGATGTTGCGCATGCGTGGGCTCGACTGGCTGCGGTGCGGCGCAGTATCGCACGCACGGGCCGCGCCTGTTGACGGCGCGGCCGTTGCGCTACGCTTGCGCGATGGCCGACAGTCCCGCCGACCGCCCCAAGGGCAAATCGCTGAAACCCCTGCGCGCGCTGGCGCCGTATCTCGCGCCGCACTGGCGCGTGCTGGCGGTGGCGCTCGGCGCGCTGCTCGTGGCGGCCGCGGCGCAGCTCGCGTTGCCCGTGGCGCTGCGGTTCCTGATCGACGAGGGGCTCGCGGTGCGCGATGCGGCCACGATCAACCGCTACTTCGTCGCGTTCCTGGCGGCGGCCGTGATCTTCGGCGCGTTCGCGGCGCTGCGCTTCTACCTCGTGAGCTGGCTCGGCGAGCGCGTGGTTGCGGACGTGCGCAATGCGGTGTACGCCAAGGTCATCCGCATGGACCCCACGTTCTTCGAGGTCACGCGCACGGGTGAGGTGCTGTCGCGCCTCACGGCCGACACCACGCTCGTGCAGTCGATCTCCGGCGTGGGCATCTCCATATCGCTGCGCTCGGCGCTCACGCTGATCGGCTCGCTCGTGATGCTCGTCGCGACGAGCCCCAGGCTCACGCTGATTATCGTGGTGCTGATGCCGTTCATCGTCGGTCCGCTCCTGATGCTGGGGCGACGCGTGCGGCGTCTCTCGCGCGACTCGCAGGACCGCGTGGCGGACGCGAGCGCACTCGCTGGCGAGACCATCAACGCGGTGCAGACCGTGCAGGCGTTCACGCTCGAGGCGCTGCAGACGCAGCGGTTCCGCGAGGCGGTGACGCATTCCTTCAACGTGGCCGTCACACGCATCCGCATCCGCGGCTGGCTCACGGCGCTGGCCACGACGCTCGTGTTCGGCGCCATCACGCTCGTGCTCTGGATCGGTGCGCACCAGGTGCTGGCCGGCACGTTGACCTTCGGGCTGCTGAGCCAGTTCCTGCTGTACGCGGGTTACATGGGCGTCTCCGCGGCATCGCTGTCGGAGATGTGGGGCGAGGTGCAACGCGCCGCGGGCGCGATGGAGCGGCTCGTGGAGCTCGCGTCCGCCGAGCCGAACATCAGGGCGCCGGCCATGCCCGTGGCGCTGCCGAGCCCAAGCCGCGGCCGCATCCAGTTCGAGCACGTGAAGTTCCGCTATCCGTCGCGGCCGGACGCCGCGGCGCTCGACGACTTCAACCTGACGATCGAGCCCGGCGAGACCGTGGCGTTCGTGGGACCTTCCGGTGCCGGCAAAAGCACCACGTTCCAGCTGCTGCTGCGGTTCTACGATCCGGCCGCGGGCAGAATTCTGATCGACGGCGTCGACATCGCGCGCGCGGAGCCCGAGCAGGTGCGCAAGCGGATCGGCCTCGTGCCGCAGGACACCGTGCTGTTCGGCGCCTCGGCGCGCGAGAACATCCGCTATGGCCGCCCCGAGGCGGCCGACGCCGAGATCGAGGCCGCCGCGCGCGCGGCCGAGGCCGACGAGTTCCTGCGGGTGCTGCCGCAAGGCTACGACACGTTCCTGGGCGAGCGCGGCACGCGGCTCTCGGGCGGGCAGCGGCAGCGCATCGCGATCGCGCGCGCGATACTGAAGAACCCGCCGATCCTGCTGCTCGACGAGGCCACGAGCTCGCTCGACGCGGCCAGCGAGCTGCTCGTGCAGCAGGCGCTCGAGAAGCTCATGCGCGAGCGCACGACGATCATCATCGCGCACCGGCTGGCCACGGTTCAGAAGGCCGACCGCATCGTCGTGATCAACCACGGCCGCATCGTCGCGAGCGGCAGCCACGCGCAGCTGCTCGCCGCGAGCCCGCTGTACGCGCGGCTCGCGGAGCTGCAGTTCGGCGCGGCAGGGGCCGCGCTCGAGGAGGTACCCGATGCAGCTGTCGTCGGTCGAGGGTAATCGCCAACGTCTCGATGGCGGCGCCATGTTCGGCAACGTGCCGCGCGCGCTGTGGCAGCAGTGGCTCGTGCCCGACGGCGAGAACCGTCTCGAGTTCGCGTGCCGCTGCCTGCTGGCCCAGGATCTCGACGGGCGCACGGTGCTGTTCGAGACCGGCATCGGCGCGTTCTTCAACCCGAAACTGAAGGCCCGCTTCGGCGTGCTCGAAGAGGAGCACGTGCTGCTGCGCTCGCTGGCGGCGCGCGGCGTACGGCACGAGGACGTCGACGTCGTGATCTTGAGCCACCTGCACTTCGATCACGCGGGCGGGCTGCTCGCGGCCTACGAGGACGGGCAGCCGCCGCGGCTGCTGTTTCCGAAGGCACGGTTCGTGGTCAGCAAGCTCGCATGGGACCGGGCCGTGGCTCCGCACCCGCGCGATCGCGCGTCGTTCATTCCCGAGCTGCCGCAGCTGCTGCGCGCGAGCGGCCGGCTCGAGCTCGTCGACCGGCCTGAGACGACGCTGCTCGGTTCGCACGTGCGGTTCGAGTACAGCGACGGCCACACGCCCGGCCTGCTGCTCGCGAACGTGGGCGGCGACGGCGGGGTGGTGTTCTGTGCGGACCTGATCCCGGGCCGCCCCTGGGTGCACCTGCCCGTCACGATGGGTTACGACCGCTACCCCGAGCGGCTCATCGACGAGAAGCGGAGCTTCCTGGCCGACAAGATCGCCCGCGGCGTGCGGCTCTTCTTCACGCACGATCTCACGTGCGCCGTCGCGACGCCGCACCAGGACGGGGAGCGCTTCGGCACCACGAACGAGCAGGCGACGCTCGACGGCGAGCGGCTCTAGCGGGATCTGTTCAAACGCATCGAGTCGTCGGAAAATGGCGGCCGGTAGCGTCCCGGGCGCTGAGCATGAATGTCGAGTCGCTGACACACTTCTTCCTGTCCTGGCGTTTCGGCCTGCTCGCCGTGTTCGTCGCCATGGCGCTGTATGCGCATTTGCGCGGCCGCACGCATCTGAAGTTCTTCCGCGAGGTGTTCGGGCCGGCCACGTTGCTGGCGCCGATCAACGTGCCGATCTATCTGTCGTCGGCCGTGCCGGCCACGCCGTTCGTCGACCTCGATCTGGTGCCGGGACTGCGCTTCCTCGAGAAGCACTGGCGCGAGCTGCGCGAGGAAGTCGAGCGGCTCTACAGCCAGGGCAACATCCGCAGCTCGGAAATCTACGACGACGCGGGCTTCAACTCGTTCTTCCGCCACGGCTGGAAGCGTTTCTATCTGAAGTGGTACGGCGAGCCCGTGGCCTCGGCGCGCGCGCTCTGCCCGCGCACGCTCGAGCTGCTCGAGCAGGTGCCGGCCGTGCGCGCCGCGATGTTCGTGCGCATGGCGCCGCACAGCCGTCTGCCGATCCACCGCGATCCGTTCGCCGGTTCGTTGCGTTTCCACCTGGGGCTCAGGACGCCGAACTCGGAGAAGTGCCGCATCACGGTCGACGGTGAAACCTACTGGTGGAAGGACGGCGAAGGCGTGCTGTTCGACGAGACGTTCCTGCATCGCGCCGAGAACGAGACCGACGAGGACCGGCTGATCCTGTTCTGCGACGTCGAGCGGCCGCTGCGCACGCGCGCGGCACGGGTATTCAATCGCGTGATCGGCGAAGGGCTGATGCGCGCGTTCAAGACGCGCAACGTGCCGGGCGAGAAGGTCGGGCTCGTGAACAAGGCGTTCGGGCTGCTGTACCCGATCCGCGTGGTCGGCAAGCGCATCAAGCAGACCAGCAAGCCCGCCTACTACGCGATCAAGTACGCCCTCGTCGTCGGCGTGCTGTACCTGATCTTCCGCTGAGCCGCGCACGGCCCGCCATGGGCTGGTCAACCCGCCGCCGTTCGGCCCAGAATGGCGCGAGGCATTTACCGCGGGGGGAGCGTCATGGCCAGGTGTGTGCTTTCGATGGGGACGGCGGCGTTGGCGCTGATCTTCGGCGTGGCGCACGCGCAGGTGCGGGATCCGCTGCCGAACGTCGAGAAGCGCGGGCTCGCGGTGGAGATCCAGGACGTCGTGCGTCTGCCCGACACGCGCACTCTGCGTCCCGCGGATCAGGACGTGAATCCGAGCGGCTGGGCGCGCGTGAGCTTCGTGCGCGAGCTGCCCGACGGCCGGCGCTTCGCGAACGACTCGCGCGGCTTCCTGTACCTGATCGAGGGCACTACGCCCAAAGTCTACGCGGACGTCGGCGCCGCGTTCCCGCTGTCGTGGTATGCGCGGCTCGAGAGCGGCTTCATCGGCTTCGACTTCCACCCGGACTTCGCGCGCAACGGGCTTTTCTACACCGTGCATCTCGAGCGTGCCGCCGGCAACCCCGGCAAGCTGAACTTCATTCCGCCCGGTTTCGGTCCGAAGGACGTCACGTATCACAACGTGATCACGGAGTGGCACGCCACGGATCCGAAGGCGAAGACGTTCAGCGGCACGCGCCGCGAGCTGCTGCGCACGGCGCACGTAGTCACGAATTCGAGCCATCCGCTGGGCTACGTGGGCTTCAATCCCACGGCGAAGCCGGGCTCGCCGGACTACGGCCTGCTGTACACGAGCGGCAGCGACTTCGGCTTCAGCAACGGCGGCGGGCCGAACTCGAGCAACGCGTTCGCGACGCAGAGGCTCGATTCGATCATCACGGCCATCCTACGCATCGATCCGCGCAGCCCGGTGGAGTCGAAGGGCGTGAAGGGCTTGGGCGACTACACGATTCCCGCTATGAACAAATTCCAGGCGGACGGCGATCCGAACACGCTCGGGGAGATCTACGCGTACGGCCTTCGCAACACGCATCGGATCTCCTGGGACACCGATGGCACGATGTTCGGCTCCGACATCGGCATGAGCAACATCGAAGAGATCAACATCATCCACGAGGGCGGCAACTACGGCTGGATGGCCCGCGAGGGCACGTTCGAGAACGGCCGCTGGCGCGGCGGCGATCTCGGCCAGGTGTTCGCGCTGCCGGACGACGTGCTGAGCGGCAGGACGAAAGATGGCTTCATCTATCCGGTCGCCATGTACGACCACGGCGACGGCGTGGCCGTGAGCGCGGGGTTCGCGTATCACGGCAGGATCCCGCAGCTCGACGGCAAGTTCGTGTTCGGCGACGTGAACCGCGGCCGCATCTTCGTGGCCGATCTCGCCGCCATGAAGGCCGCGGACGACGGCGTTCCGGCCACGGTCGCGCCGGTGGAGGAAGTGCAGCTGTACGTGCGCGACGCCGCGGGCAAGCGTGTGTACACGTCGTTCCGCGAGCTCGTGGAAGGCACGATGGGCAAGTCGCTCCCGCGCACGGATCTGCACATCTCGCAGGGCCGCGACGGCGAGCTCTACCTCACGTCCCGGCAGGACGGCATGATCCGCATGCTCGTGCCGGACGGCGGCGGGAAGCGGCGCTAGCCGCATGTCGGGCACCGGATCTGCCGCCGTCCCGAGCCGTGTGCCGGCCGGCCGCGGCTGGCGATGGATCGTCGCCGCGTGGACCCTGACGGCCGCACAGCGGCCGCTGTTCGTTGCGCTCGTGCTCGGCCTCATGGTCGCAGCGATCGCCGTGAGCCTCGTGCCGCTGGTCGGTTCCATCGCGACGGGGCTGCTGACGCCGGTTCTTCAGGCGGGGCTCGTGATCGGCTGCGACGCGCTGCGGCGTGGCGAGCCGCTCAAGGTCGATCACCTGTTTGCGGGCTTCGAGCAGCATACGGGCCGCCTCGTGGGGCTCGGTGCCGTGTCGGTGCTCGCCGGGCTCGTCATGCTGATCGTCGGCGCGGCCATCGTCGGGCCCCAGGCGCTCGGCACGCTGTTGAGCGGCGCGCCCCCTGCGCCCGACGCGCTCGCCGGAACTTTTCTGCGCATGCTGCTGGCCATGCTCGTCATGCTGGCGTTGAGCCTGCCGCTGTACATGGCGCTCTGGTTCGCCGTGCCGCTGATCGCCCTGCGCGGTCTCGATGTGGGTGCCGCGATGTCCGCGAGCTTCGCGGGTTGCCTGCGCAACATGCCGGCGTTCCTGGTCTGGAGCGTCGCGGTGCTCGCGATCGCGCTCGTGGCGTTCCTGCCGTTCTTCGCCGCCGTCGCGCTGCATCTCGGCGTCATGGCGATCCTCGTCGGCACGCTGCCGTGCATCGTCGGCGGTGTGGCGCTCGCGGCGCTGTGGTTCGCGTCGATGTATACGAGTTACCGGGACGTGTTCGGCGCCACGGATTGACACGTCGCGCCGGCAGTCGCCGCAATGTCCGGGGGGGGAGCATGGCCACTGACGACGACTCGAAAGACTCCGCGGTCAATCGCCGCGCCTTCCTGGCAGGCGCCGCGACGGGCGCGGCCGTCGTGCTCGCGCAGCAGGCGTCCATCGCGGACGCGCAGGAGGCCGCGAAGCCCGCGGTCGATCCGGGTGTGCAGGCGAACACGCGACCGGCGTCGGACTACATGGTCGACATCTTCAGGTCGTTCGGCATGGAGTACATGTTCTCCATGTGCGCGTCGAGCTTCATCGGCATCCACGAGAGCGTGCTGAACTACGCCGGCAACAGGAACCCGGAAGCCATCGCCTGCACGCACGAGGAGATCTCCGTGGCCATGGCGAATGGTTACGCCAAGATCGACGGCAAGCCCGTGCTCGTGTGCGCGCACGCGACCGTCGGCGCGCAGCACGCCGTGATGGCGCTGTACGACGCCTGGTGCGACCGCGTGCCCGTGTACCTCGTGCTCGGCAACACGAACGACGCCGCCGAGCGCAACGGCGACGTGTACTGGGTTCACAGCGCGCAGGACCCGGCTGCGCTCGTGCGCGACATCACGAAGTGGGACGACAACCCGGCCTCGATCACGCACTTCGCGGAATCCGCGGTGCGCGCGTACAAGATCGCGATGACGCCGCCGTATGGCCCGGTCGCGCTCGTCGTCGACGACCACATGCAGGACCAGCCGGTGCCGGCCAGCCTGCGCGTGCCGAAGCTCTCCGTGCCGACGCCGCCCGCGGGCGATTCCGCGGCCGTGGCGCAGATCGCGAAGCTGCTGGTCGCGGCCGAGAACCCGGCCATCGTCGCGGGGCGCGCCGCGCGCACGCCGGAGGGGCTCAGGCTCATGGTCGAGCTGGCCGAGGCGCTGCAGGCCAACGTGGTCGACACGCGTCAGCGCCTGAACTTTCCCACGCGCCATCCGCTCGCGGGCGGCAGCGCGGCGTCCGCCGACGTGGTGCTGGCACTCGAGCCCGGTGACATCTCGAGGCTCACCCTGGCGGCGCATCAGCGCAACGCGAAGGTCGTCAGCGTGAGCTCGGGGCACCTGTTCCAGCGCAGCAACTACCAGGACTTCATGCGTTACGCGGAAGTGGATTTCTCCGTCGCCGCCGACGCCGAGGCCACGCTGCCGCTGCTGATCGAGGAGATCAGGCGCCAGACCACGGCGGCGCGCCGCGAGGCGTTCCGCCAGCGCGGCGAGAAGCACGCGCTGGCCCACGCGCAGATCCTCGAGCGCACCCGCAACGACGCCGCGAACGGCTGGGACGCGAGCCCCGTGAGCACCGCGCGTCTCTCGATGGAGCTCTGGGCTGCGCTCAAGCACGAAGACTGGTCGTACGTCACGGGCTGGGTCAACTGGCCGCTGCGGCTCTGGGACTTCGACAAGCACTACCAGTACATCGGCCGCGCGGGCGGCGAGGGCGTGGGCTACTACGCGCCCGCGTCGATCGGCGCCGCGCTCGCGAACAGGAAGCACGGGCGTATCAGCGTGTCGATCCAGCCCGACGGCGACCTCATGGTTGCGCCGGGCGCGCTGTGGACGGCCGCGCGCCATCAGATCCCGATCCTGATCGTCATGCAGAACAACCGCGCGTATCACCAGGAGGTCATGTGGTTTCAGCGCGAGGCGTTGTCGCGCGGCAGGAGCCTCGAGCACACCCGCACGGGTTTCGGGCTCGGCAGTCCCGACATCGACTACGCGAAGCTGGCCGCGAGCATGGGCGTGGCCTCGTCGGGGCCGATCACGGATCCCAAGGACCTGGCCGCGGCCGTCAAGCGCGGCATCGGCGTGGTCAAGCGCGGTGAGCCGTATCTGATCGACGTCGTCACGCAACCACGGTAACGGGAGGAATCGCCATGAAACGCTCGTTGCTCGCGATCGCGTTGCTCGGTTGCGCGGCGGTGGCGGCAGCGCAGCCGACGGTCGGGGCGAAGCGGCCCTCTGCGGCCAACGGCCAGGCCGTGTTCATGCGCATGGGCTGCTACACCTGCCACGGCACCGTGGGTCACGGCGGGGCGGGTCCCGCGCTCGCGCCGGGCACGTTGCCGCTGCCGGCGTTCCAGACGTGGGTGCGCAATGGCACGCCGGGCTGGTCGGTCGCGAGCGGCATGCCCGCATTCTCCCGGCGCCTGCTGCCGGACGCGGAACTCGCCGACGTGCGCGAGTATCTCGCGACGCGGCCGGCGCCACGACCGGCGAAAGACATCGCGCTGCTGAACGAGTAGCGCCGGGGCATGGCCCGCAGGATGGAGAACGAGCCGCGGCCCGTCGCGAGGGTGGGGCACTTCGTCGCGACGCTGGTCAATGGCGTGGGCGGCGATCCGCTGCTGCACGTGCGCGTGCAGCACGCGCAGCGGAGTCTGCTGTTCGACCTCGGCGAGGCCACGCGGCTGCCGGCACGTATTGCTCACCAGGTCACGGACGTCTTCATCAGTCACGCCCACGTCGATCACATTGCCGGTTTCCTGTGGTTCCTGCGCTCGCGCATCGGCACGTTCCCGCGGTGTCGCCTGTTCGGGCCGCCCGGGCTGGCCCGCAACGTCGCGGGTCTCGTGGCCGGCGTCCACTGGGATCGCGCCGCGGAGCGGCGGCCGCGATTCGAGATAGCGGAGCTCGGCGCGGACGGGCGTGTGCAGCGCTTTGCACTCGACGCGGGGGATCGAGCGGCGCGGCGGCTCGACGTGCGTGCGGCCGCGCGCGGCACGTTGCTCGAGGAACCATCGCTGCGCGTGCGGGCCGTGACGCTCGATCACGGCACGCCGGTGCTCGCGTTCGCCCTCGAGCCCGCTGCCGAGATCAAAGTGCGGAAGGAGCGGCTCGCCGCGCTCGGCGTCGCGCCCGGTCCGTGGCTCACGGAGCTCAAGCGCAAGGTGCAGGGCGGTGTGATGAAGGGAACCGTTCTGCTGCCGACCGGCAGGCGGCGCGGTGTGCATACGCTCGCGGCCGATCTGCTGTTGGTGGAGCCCGGGCGCAAGCTCGTGTACGCGACCGATCTGGCCGATACGGCAGACAACCGGCGCCGCCTGACGGAGCTCGCGGCGGGCGCGGACACGCTGTTCTGCGAGGCGACGTTCTGCGCCGCGCACGCGGCGCAGGCCGCGCGGACGGGGCATCTGACGGCACGCGCGTGCGGCGAGATCGCCACCGCCGCCGGCGTGCGGCGCCTTGTGCCGTTCCATTTCTCGCGCCGCTACGCAGACGATCCGGCGCGCGTCTACCGCGAGGTGGCCGCGGCGTGCGCGCGCACCGTGGTTCCGCCCGAGATCGCGGCGGCCCTCTGAACCGCCTGCCTCAGCGGCGCTTAAGCAACGTGCGCAACTCCGCGAGGCCGCGCGTGTTCACGACGTCGCCGGCAGAAAGCCAGCCGCGCCGTGCCTGATCGATGCCGAAGCGCATGAAGTCGAGATCGCGGCTGCTGTGCGCGTCGGTCGAGATTGCGACGTGCACGCCGTGGTCCTTCGCTCGCCGGCATGCTTCGTCACTCAGGTCCAGCCGGTCGGGGTGAGCGTTGAGCTCGAGAATGCAGCCGCGCTGCTTCGCCGCGGCCATGATCTTGTCGAGGTCGATCGCGTACGCAGATCGCTCGTTGATGAGCCGGCCGGTCGGATGGGCCAGGACAGTGAAATAGCGATTTTCCATCGCGCGCAGCACGCGCTGCGTCTGTCGCCGCTCCGACAGGCCGAGCTGGTAGTGCACGGCGCAGACGGTGAAGTCGAGCTCCTTCAGGATGCGGTCCGGCAGATCGAGCGAGCCGTCCTCGAGGATGTCGACCTCGGCGGACTTCAGCAGCGTCACTCCACGCAGTCGCGTGTTCAGCTCGTCGATCTCGGCCAGTTGCTCGCGCAGTCGTTTCTCGTCGAGTCCGTGTGCGATCGTGACGTGCTTCGTGTGATCATTGATCGCGATGTACTCGTAGCCGCGCTTCTTCGCCGCCGCGGCCAGGTCTTCGAGGCGGTCGCTGCCGTCGCTCGCCACCGTGTGGCAGTGCAGGTCGCCGCGAATGTCCTCGAGCTCGATCAGCTTCGGCAGGCGGCCGGCTCGCGCGGCCTCGATCTCGCCGCGGTCCTCGCGCAGCTCGGGCGCAATGAACGGCAGTCCGGCGCTCGCGAACACTTCGGACTCGGTCCTGCCGGCCACGCGCTTGTCCCCGCGGAACACGCCGTACTCGTTGATCTTGTAGCCGCGTTTCGCGCCGAGCGTGCGCACCGCGATGTTGTGAGCCTTCGACCCCGTGAAGTAGTGCAGCGCGGCGCCGTACGCGTTCTCCGGCACGACCCGAATGTCCACCTGCAGCCCGGAGCGCAGCCGCACGGTCGAGCGCGTGCCGCCCGCCGCCAGCACCTCGGCCACCTCGTCGTAACGGGTGAAGTGCTCGATCACGGGCGCGCCGCGCGTCGCGGTCACGAGAATGTCGAGGTCGCCGACCGTCTCGCGGCGCCGGCGGAAACTGCCCGCGACCGTCACCTGCTTGACCCCCGCGCAACGTGCGAGGTGCCCGACGAGCGCCGCGGCGACCGCTTCGGCGTCGCGCAGCTTCACGCGGTGGCCCCGCGCCGCGAGCTGCCCGACACCGGCCAGGATTGCCTGCTCGGTCTTCACCCCGAACCCGGGCAGCTGCCGAATACGACCGGCGGCCGCCGCGCGCCTCAGGTCCTCGAGCGAGCGAATGTCGAGTGTCCTGTACAGCGTCTTGACGCGCTTCGGGCCAAGACCCTGGATTCCCAAGAGCTCGCTGAGCACCCGCGGCGTGCGTGTGGCCACTTCCTCGAGCAACGGCAGTTGCCCGGTCGCGACGATCTGCGCGATCTTCGCGGCGAGGTCCTTGCCGATGCCCGGCAGCTCCGTGAGATCGGCGCCCGTGGCGATGAGCTCGGCCATGCTTTGCGGGTGTTCGCGAATCAGGCGCGCCGCATTGCGGTAGGCGCGGACACGAAACGGGTTCGCATCCTCGATGTCCAGCAGATCGGCCAGCTGGTCGAACAGAGCGGCGATGTCGCTGTTGTGGACCGGCACGTCGGCGACGTTAACAAACTTGGGGGCGTGTGGAGAACCCGCGCCGCCCGATTGCGCGCCCGCTGCGGCCGATCGTGCAACTCGTGAGACGAGCTCGCGGCTATGATGGCCGCCCCGCAACCGCCGAAGGAAAGGATGCCATGCCGAAGCTCCCGCACCTGCTCGCAGTCGCCGCTCTGGCGGCCGTCGCCGCTACGCCCGTCGCCGCCAGGGACAAGGACAGGTGGGCGCGCGAGGCCAACGACCGCGCCGAGATCCAGGCGCTGATGTGGCGCTACGAACGCGCGCTCGACACGCTCGACGTGGACGCGTACGTGGCCGTGTTCACGGAGGATGCGACGTTCGGCAAGGCCAAGGGCCGCGAAGGCATCCGCGCGCTGATCGCCGGCATCAAGGCCGCGCGCGAGAAGAACACCGAGCCCGGGAAACCCGTGACGCCGACGTACCAGTCGATCACGAACATGAACATCGAGTTCGTGAGCGAGACGCGTGCCGTGATCAACGGCTACTACATGGCGCTGCTCGGCACGCAGCCGCCGCGCGTGGCGACCGTGGGTCTCGAGCGCGACGAGGTCGTGAAGGTCGACGGGCACTGGCTGATCGCCGTGCGCACGGTCTCGCCGTAAGCTTGCGTCTCCCGGCAACGCCGCACAGGGGGACGTTCCATGCTGGCCGCCCACGACATCGACTACGCGATCCACGGCCACGAGACGATCCTGCCGCTCGATCTCGACGACCACGGCCGGAAGCTCGTCTGCCAGAAGGACGTGTTTCTCGCGGCGGCGAAGGGCGGTCGTTCTCGCGGCTCGCGCGGCGCATCATGGCGAACCGCGGGCCGGCGGGCCGGCGAGGGTTCCGTGCTCGGCGCGCTCGGCAACATCCTCCGGGGGCGGTAGCCCCGGCGGACGATGCGGCGCCATCCTCTGGTACGATTTTCCCGCTACGGAATGCGAACGTCCCGTCGCGTTCCAGAATGAAGGAGTCCCATGGCGTCGATCACGTGCAGACACTGCGGCCGGGAAGTGAACGCGCCCGCCGAGGCGTGCCCGAATTGCGGCGCGCACCTGTCGGGCGGCATTCCGTGGGGGGCGGTGCTCGTGGTGGTCGTGCTCCTGTCAGCCGGCTACTGGGTCTTTCAGGACTTTTCCGGCGTGTGGTTCGGGGCGCCGCCCGCCGGCAGGTCGTCGCCGGTCACGGGCACGAGTCAGGACGCAAGTGGGGCGGATTCGGCGTGGCGCAACACCACGTCCAGGGATGCAACGACGGGCGCGTTGCAGGTGTTCGCCGCGTCGCCGATGGTCACGCCCGCCGAGGCGGGTGCGCCGTTCGGCGGCACCCAGGCCTGGGTCGGCGTAGGCTGCGATGGCGAAGGCGAGTGGGGCTACATTGGATTCACGAAGGCGCCGAGACTGAACCCCGTGGAGAGAGGCGCCGGGTACGAGGTCGTCAAGGCGAAGGTGTGGTGGAACGACAGCGTCGAAGACACCGCGTTCAGGCGCAACACGGGTTCCGACACGTTTCTGTTCATGGATCGCTCGGCCGCGATCGCGAAGATCGCCGCGTCGCATTCGATACGCCTGGAGCTCGACGCGCCGGGCCAGCATCCCGCGTACTTCACGTTCTCGCTGAACGGCTCGTTCGCGGCGATCGCCAGGATGCGCGAGCAGTGCGCGAGACGGGCGCCCGCGTCGGCGAGTCCCGCGGCGCCGGCGCCCGAGGTGGTGCCGGAGCCGGAGTCGGAGTCGGCACCCGAAGCGGCTCCCGGGCCGGAGTCGGCGCCGGAGCCAGCCGCGGCGCCCGGGACGGAGCCGGCGCCCGAGCCCGAGTCCGCGCCCGAGCCCGAGGCGACGCACGAGCCGACGGATGAGGCCGCGGCGTCCAGGAGCGGCGGCGCTGCCGCCGACGGTTTCCACTCGTTCGTTCGGAAGGCGAATCCGCGGCCGGCGGGGTGATGGTGGTGATGGGTGGAATCGAACCACCGACCTGCGGGTTATGAATCCGCCGCTCTAACCATCTGAGCTACATCACCACGGGTGCGCATTCTAAACCAGAGATTCTCACGTGTCTCAGGGGCTCGAGGCGGGGTCCGCGCTGCCGCAAGGCCCTCCCGAGAGCCGCCGCTGCGAGCGGCGGATCGCATCGCCGACTTCGCCCTGCTGCACTTTGCGTTGGGTTCCCTGCTGCGCCGCGACCGCGCGCCGCTGATGCCTACGGCTTGAAGCCGAGCCGCGTGGCCAGCGCCACGACGCCCGGTCCCGAAGCCCGTGCGGCGGCGATGTCGGCGCGCCCCTCGGTCTCCATGCCCGTATGCAGCCGCGCGAGGCCGCGGCCGTACAGCGCCCACGGGTTGCGGGGCTGCACCTCGAGGGTAGCCTCGTAATCCGCGATGGCCTTGTCGTACTTGCCCATGCGCACGTACACGAGGCCGCGGCTGTCGTGAAAGAACGGTGCATCGGAACGTGCCCGCAGCGCGCGATTGCAGTCGGTCAGGGCGTCGTCGAGATCCTGGTTCAGCAGCGCACGGGCCCGGCAGCGCCCGGCGCGCGCGTCGGCCGTCCGGCCATCCTCGGTGTGCCGCTCGAGCCAGAGGTCGTACTGAGCGATCGCCGCCTCGTATGCTGCGGCGCGCGCGTACAGGTTCGCGAGCTCGAAGCGTACGTCGTTGTCGTTGTCCGAGGCGGCGCTGGCCTTGTCGAGATCGGCGATGGCCTCGGTCGTGCGCTCGTCGCGCGACTGCTCGCCGCGGGCCAGCCGCATGCCGGCGCGTGCCACGAGTGCAGGCACGTGGTCCGGCTTCAGCTGCAGCGTGCGGTCGAGGTCCTGCAGCGCGAGCTGCGGCTCACGGTGACCGAGATACGCCTGGGCACGCTCGTAGAAATACTCCGCCGTGCCCGGATCGAGCTCGGTGGCACGCGTGAGGTCCGCGATGGCGTGCTCGTAGTCGCGGCGCGCCGCGAACGCGGTGCCGCGGCGGCTGAAGCCGGCGGCGTCGGTCGGCTCGTCGGGCGGAGTCCCGGCGGCCGCCGCTTCCGGCGGGCCCGCGTCGGCCGGCGCTTCTCCGGCGGCGCGCGTCGCGTTGCCGCTGGCGGGAGCGGCCGCGAGGTTGAACACCGGGCCGCCGTTGTACGTGAAGTACAGCTTGCCCTCGCTGCTCGCGACATAGATGTGGTGCGAGAGGAAGAAGTCTGCGCCGATCAGCATGTCCGCGCCGGTAATCGCCAGGCCGCCGAAGCGCAGCTGCGTGTGCTTGATCTCCTCCTCGCCGATCCTGAAGCTGTCGAACGGCGCGATCCATGTCTGCACGGCGCGCGAGCCGATGCCGCGCCAGAGCCCCGCCTTCGCGGCCTGCGGGTTGTCCTCCGTCACGCCGGCGCTCTTCGCGGCGGCCATCGTCAGCATCGAGGCCGACGCTCCGGTGTCGAACAGTGCGCGGATCTTCCGGCCGTTCAGGTACACGGTGCCGGTGGTGTGCGGCGCGGCCGACGTGGCCCAGGCGATGTCCATCGCCGAGTAGGCGTCGCCCTCTTTGGCCCAATAGGCCATGGCCGTGTTCTTGCTGCAGCCCTGCGGTTTCAGCAGGCGGATCACGCCGTGCGCGAGATCGTATTCCACGTCGGCGAGCCGCCACACGTTCTGTCCCAGCAGGCCCACCGCGCCGCCGCCGGGCTCCCCGCCCCCCACGAGGAACTGCACGTTGTGCACCGCGGCGCCGGCCAGCGTGAAGTCCTTGACGGTCGTCAGCGACGCGCTGGTCCGCCCGCCCACGCCTCCGAGCATGAAGCCCGGGGGTGCGGGCGCGAGCGGCAGGTCGTACTCGGCGGCGGCGCCCGTGCCGATGATGCTGAAGAACGCGCCGCTGTCGGCGACGAATTTCGCCTCGCGACCGTTGATCTTCGCCGTCACGATCGGGCGCATGCCCTCCATCGTGACCCCGAGCTCGGCGAGCACGCCGACGACGCAACCGGCGGAAGCGGCGAGGGACGCGCCGAGGGAAGCGAGTGCCACGCAGGTCACGGTGAACGGACGAACGCCCATGCAGAGCCCTCGTTTCGACGCTTCGCGGCAAACCCCGCAGACTCGCCGGGGCAGGCCCCGGCCCGTTGGCGAGCGAGTATCCGCACGCGGGCGCGGGTGGTCAATGCCGCGGCGTGCGGCGTCGCGCGGGTCCGTAATTCTCGCGATGGACGGAGCGCGGCGCGCGCGGTAGGTTACGGCCAGGTTCCTGCGAGATTGTCCGGGAGGAGCCATGCACTGCGTGATCCCGAACCTGCGCCCGCTGCTGCTGTTCGCCGGCGTGGCCGCGCTGGCCGCGACGGCGTACGGGCAGATCGACGATTCCATCCGCGGGGCGCCGAGCGAGGCGAATCACTTCATCGCCACGCCGAAGGGCTGGGTGCATCCGAAGACGCCGTGGGGCGATCCCGACATCGCGGCACAGCTGAACCAGATGCAGGCGGCCGGCGTGCCGCTCGAGCGCTGCGCGTCGAGCTATCGCTTCGGCGGTCCGCCGTGCGACATGAACAAGAAGTGGCTCACGGAGGAGGAATACCAGGCCCGCGTGAAGGCCGCGGAGGAGCGCGGCGATCCGTCGCGCAAGCTCATGGAGAAGGGTGACGTCGGCGGCGCCATGCGCGCGGGCGCGATCGACCCCAGCCTGCCGCAGCGGCAGACGAACCTGATCATGGACCCGCCCGACGGCTTGCTGCCCGCGCTGACGGCGGAAGGCAAGCGGCGGGCCCTCGCGATGCGCAGCGACTGGCCGCTGCCCGGCGAGGACCTGAAGTTCGACGGGCCGCACGATTTCGACAGCTGGGACCGCTGCATCACGCGCGGCATGCCGTCCTCGATGATGCCGTACCGCTACAACGGCGGATTCGCGATCCGCCAGGCGCCGGGCTACGTGATCTTCGATCTCGAGATGATTCACGAGTCGCGGGTGATTCCGCTCGACGGCCGCCCCGCGCCGCCGCCGGAAATCAAGCAGTGGCTCGGCGTGTCGCGCGGCCACTTCGAGGGCGACACGCTGGTCGTCGTCACGACCAATTACATGGAAGGCCCGCCGATGATCAATCTCGCGGTCGTCGGCTCCCCACCCGGCAACCGCTTCCCGATCAGCGACCGCATGAAGACCACCGAGCGCGTCACGCGTCTCAACGACGACTGGTGGCTGTACGAGATCACGACCGAGGATCCGGTGATCCTGACGCGGCCGTTCACGGTGCGTTTCCCGATGCGCAACGATCCGGGCTACCTCGTGCCGGAGTATGCGTGCCACGAGGACAATCAGATCGTGCGCAACTACACGACCACGAGCCGTTACGAGCGCGCGCACCCGAAGGAGGAGCCCGTCCAGACGGCGGTGCTCGTGGACCCGCCCGTGGCCGAGGCGCTCGATGGGCACTGGGTGGGCCGGCCGCGTATCGTGACGATCGACGACGACATCGAGCTCGCGTTCATCAAGCGCGGCGACCGCAACGTGAACGGCAGACTGGTCGGCACGAACTTCGGCAAGATCGACAAGCCGCTGCGCGATTTCACGATCCGCGGCAGGCTCGTGAACTTCACGCTGCCGAACATCGATCCGTGGCGGTTCGCCGGCGAGCTCACGGCGGACGGCAACCTGGTCGGCGTTCTCTCGAGCGCGCAGGGCGGCCTGCCCGTCACGTTCAAACGCACCACGCGTTAGCGCCGCGAGGTGCCCTGGATCGGCGTGCCCACTTTCGGCCGAGCCGGGCCTGCGGCGTTTTGCCGCGGCCAGCCGTTTTGCGGTGAACGTGCCGCCTCGTGCGACAATCGGCGGCCATGAGCCAATCCGTCGAAGCCGGCTTGCCGCTGCGCGAGCAGACAGGGCCGCAGGACGCGCTGCGCCTCCTGTACTGGCTGCGGATCGTGGCCATCGCGACGCAGACGCTGCTCGTGCTCATCGTGCACTTCGGTCTCGACAGCCCGCTGCCGCTGCCCGAGATCGGCCTCGCGATCGGTGCGCTCGCGCTGTGGAACGTGCTGAACACCCGCGCCGTGCATACGCCGCGCACGGTCGAGCATGGCGAGGTCGCGCTGAATCTGATCGTCGACGTGGTGGCGTTCTCGGCGGTGCTGTACTTCACCGGTGGCTCCACGAATCCGTTCGTGTCGTTGTATCTCGTGCCGATCTCGCTGGCCGCGATCTCGCTGCCGGCGGTGCAGGCATGGCTCGTGGCCTTCGTGTGCGCCGCGGGCTACTCGTTCCTGTGGTGGCGGCACGTGCCGCTGCCGGCCGTGCACACGCGGCTCGGCGGTGCGTTCGATCTGCACCTGGCCGGCATGTGGGTGAACTTCGTGATCGCCGCGGCGCTGATCGTGCTGTTCGTGGGCCGGCTGGCAAGGCTCGTGCGCCAGCGTGATCGCGAGGTTGCGGCGCTGCGCGAGGCGGCGTTGCGCAATCGGCAGATCGTCGAGCTCGGCGCGCTCGCCGCGGGCACCGCGCACGAGCTGAATACACCGCTGTCCACGCTCGCGATCCTCGTCGAGGAGCTCGACGATGCGGCCACGGACCCCGCGCAGAAGCGCCAGTTGCGCGCGATGATGGATGAGCTCGCCACCGTCAACGAGCGTCTGAACCGGATCGCGGGGCGCGCTGGAGCCGAGCGCAGCGCAGGCGCCCGGCAGGTCGGGCTGCGCGAGTTCGTGACGGAGCTGCTCGCCCAATGGGCCCGCACGCAGCCGGGCATCGAGCTCGCGGCTACCTTCGAGTGGCCCGAGGAGGACGTCCGGATCGTGGCCGAGGCCACGATCGAGCAGGCCATTCGCAACGTGCTCGACAACGCTGCGCACGCGACGCTCGCGAATGGCGGCCGCGTGGTTGCGGCGAAGGTGCGCGCTCACGCCGGCGCGATCGAGATCGCCGTCACCGATCAGGGCGCCGGTCTCGATCCCGCGGTGCGCGACGGGATCGGCGTCAAGGTCGTGTCGACGAAGCCGCGCGGGCTCGGCATGGGCCTGCTGCTGTCGCGCGCGGCGCTGCAGCGCTTCGGCGGGCGCCTCGATCTCGCGAGCGGCGCGGGCGGGGGCGTGGAAGCACGGATCGAGTTGCCGCTCGCGGAGCTCACAGCCGATGTCCGCTGAAACGCGCAGGCGAGTGCTGATCGTCGACGACGAAGAGCGTTTCGCCGTGACGCTGGCGCAGGCGCTCGAGCGGCGCGGCTGGGCCACGGTCGTGGCGCACACGGCGGATGCGGCGCTGGCCGCGGCGCGTGAGTGGGCGCCGGACGCCGCCGTCGTCGATCTTCGGATCGGCCGCGACGACGGGTTGACCGTGGTGGGCGCGCTGCGCGGCTTCGACGCGCGCATGCGCATCCTCGTGCTGACCGGCTACGCCAGCATTGCGACCGCGGTGCGCGCGATCAAGCTCGGCGCTGACGACTATCTGGCGAAGCCCGTGACGGGCAGCGTCGTGGCGGACGCCCTGCGCCGCGGCGATCGCCCGGCGGAGCAGGCAGCGCCTGCCACGCCGATGTCGCCGCGCCGCCTCGAGTGGGAGCACATCCAGCGTGTGCTCGCCGAGCACGGCGGCAACATCTCCGCGACCGCGCGCACGTTGAACATGCACCGCCGCACGCTGCAGCGGAAGCTCGCGAAGCGGCCCGCGCAGAGCTGAACGGCCGGGCGCCCCCTAGAACGGATAGAGGATCGGCACGAGCACCAGCGTGACGACGCAGACCAGCAGATTCAGCGGAATCCCGAACCGCAGGTAGTCGTAGAACTTGTAGCCGCCCGGGCCGTACACCATGAGGTTCGTCTGGTAGCCGATCGGCGTGGCGAAGCCGCACGAGCCGGCGATCGTCAGTGCCACGATGAACGGCAGCGGATTCACGCCGAGCTGCTGCGCCGTGGCGAGCGCAATCGGGTACGTCAGCACCACGGCCGTGGTGTTGCTCAGCATTTCGGTCAGCACCATCGTCGTGACGTAGATCACCGCGAGCTGACGCAGCGGCTCGGCGCCCACGAGCGTCACGAAGCCGTTCGCGAACGCCGACGACAGTCCCGTCGTGCTGAGCGCGGTACCGAGCCCGAGCGTGGCCGCGATCACGATCAGCACGGGCCAGTCGAGCGTGCGGCGCACGGTGTCCGCCGAGCAGCAGCCCGTCAGCAGCATCAGGGCGCCCGCCAGCAGCGCGGCGTGCAGCGTGCTGTAGCCGCGGTCGATGAAATACGGCACCTGCTCGAACACGGTGGCGAGCACCACCATGCCGACGAGGATCGCGAGCGCCACGAGCGCGCGCTCGTGGCGCGGCGGCGCGGACCCGTCGAGCGGGCTCACGAGGAAGAAGTCGCGCGAGTTGCGCTGCTGCTGCACGAACGACGGGCGCGCCTCGAGCAGCAGCGTGTCGCCGGGCTGCAGCACGATCGAGCCGATCTTCTGATGCAGCCGCTCGCCGTTGCGCGCGACCGCGATCACGACGGCGTTGTACTGCGTGCGGAAACGTCCCTCGCGGATGGTCTTGCCGAGCAGCGGGCACGTATCCGAGACCACGGCCTCGATCAGCGTGCGGCCGCCGCGGCGCCCGTGCAGCTTGAAGACCTGGTTGGTCGCGGGCACGAGGCCGCGGATCCGCTGCAGCTCGACCACGGAGTCCACCACGCCGACGAACACGAGCTGGTCGTCGCCCATGAGCTTCATGTGCGGACCCACCGCCGGGATCACCTCGCCGCCGCGCTCGATCTCCGCGAGATACATGTCGGTCAGGTTGCGCAGGCCCGCCTGCTCGATCGTCTTGCCCACGATCGGGCCGTTCGGTGCGACGCGCATCTCCACCGTGTAGGCGCGCGGATCGTCGGTCTGGCGCAGCGCGGCCTCGCGGACGGGCAGCAGCCAGCGGCTTGCGACCGCCATGTAGGCGAGGCCCGCGAGCGCGCAGGGCACGCCGATCCACGTCAGCGTGAAGAAGCTCATGCCCTCGGTCAGCTCGTGCGCCTCCACCGATCGCTGCATGAGGCCGGCCACGATGACGTTCGTGCTCGTGCCGATCAGCGTGCACAGCCCGCCCAGGATCGTCGCGAAGCTGAGCGGCATCAGCAGCTTCGACGGCGGGATCCTGAACTTCTTGCCCCACTCGGTCACGGCCGGCAGCATTGCGGCCACGAGCGGCGTGTTGTTCATGAACGCGGACAGCCCCGCCACCGGCAGCATCATGCGCAGCTGTGCGCCCGTGACGCTCTTCGGCCGGCCGAAGATGCCCTGCGCGATCCAGCCGACGACGCCCGTCTCGCGCAGCCCGGCCACCACGACGTACAGCACCGCGACCGTCAGCATGCCATCGTTGGCGAAACCGGCGAACGCCTGCGGGACCGACAGCACGCCGGAGAGCAGCAGCACGGTGAGACCGCCGAGCATCAGCAGGTCCGCGGGCAGCGACGTGGCCACGAGCAGGGCCAGGATGCCGAAGAGCACGAGCAGCGTGATCCAGGCATCGAAGTGAAATGCGCTCAAGATGCGTCCTTCTTCTCGTGGCGGCTGTCTGACGCGGCGGCAAGCCTAACGGTTTTCCGGCGCCAAGGCGAAGAACGCGCTATAGCGAATGGTAAAGTGCATATACGGGTTTGGTTGGGGAGCGGAGCATGTCGATGACGACGCGGCGCCGGGTGATCGGGGGGCTCGCGTGCGGCGTGGCCGCCGGTGCGCTGCCGTCGCTGTGGCCGCGCCGTGCAGCCGCGCAGGACGATGCCGCGCTGACGCAGCGGCTCGCGGCCGATCTCGCGCGGCACGCGGGATTCGGCGACAAGTTCTCGGGCGGGCCGGGCGATCTCGCGACGGCCGACTGGGTGGCCGAGCGGTTGCGTGGCCTGCGTTACGACGTCGCCGAATCCACGTTCGAGGCGCCGTTCTTCGTGAAGCGTGCGGCGCGGCTCGCGGCCGGTGCCGCGGCGAGCGACGTGATCCCGCAGGCTCCCGGGGCACCGACCGGGACCCGCGGCGTGACCGCGCCGCTGGCGTTGGTCGAGGACGCGGTCGGCGACGTGCGCGGCCGCATCGCGCTCGTCGTGGCGCCGTTCGCGAGGCACGCGGCCCTGTTCCCGGATCGCGGCATCGGCAAGACCGTGGTGGCGGTGGCCGAGGCCGGCGCGGCCGCCGTCGTGATCGTGACCACGGGGCCGAGCGGCGAGGCCGTGGCGCTGAACTCACCGGAGGAGGGGCCGTTCGTGCCGGTGCCGACCGCCGTGCTCGCGCCGAAGAGCTCGGCGCCGTTCGTGGCCGCGGCGCGCGCCGGTGCCGAAGCCACGCTCGTGCTCGACGGCGAAGCCACGCACCGGCCGAGCAAGAACGTCGTCGCGCGCCTCCGGCGCGGCAGCCGCTGGCTGGCCATCTCGACGCCGCGCTCGGGATGGTTTGGCTGCGTCGGCGAGCGGGGCACCGGCACGGCCGCGTTTCTCGCGCTCGCGGAGTGGGCCCCCCGGCGCTTTCCGGATCTGTCGGTGTTCGTCATGAACACCGGTGGGCACGAGTATTTCTTCGCGGGCTCACACCGCGTGCTGCACGAGGCGCCGCCGCCCTCCGACACGCCCGTGTGGGTGCACATCGGCGCCACGCTCGCGGCGCGCGACGTCGTGCAGCACGACGGCCGGCTCGTGATGCTCGACACCGCGGACGCGAGTCGCACGCTGATGACCACCGAGGCCGCGCGTGCCGCGGTGACCGAGGCGTTCGAGGGGCTGTCGGGCCTCGCGCAGCCCGTCGCCGTGCGGCCGAAGGCCGGGGAGCTCTCGGCATTCACGGATCTGGGCTATACGAAGGCGTTCGCCGTGATCGGCCAGCACACGTGGTTCCACACGCCGCTCGACACGCTGGCCTGTGTCGACGCGAGGCTGTTGACGCCGGTCGTGCGCGCACATCAGCGCGCGATCGAGCTGCTGCTCGCCGCCCGCTGAGGCGGGCCGGGATCACCTGCGCCTCGAGCGAGCCGGGTTTTCGGTGCCGCAGACGGCCGGCGTGAACACCGGCGTCGCGGCACGGCGGCGTTTCGGGGGCAGCGCCGGGAAGCGCGCGGCGCACTGGTCCGTCATCGGCGCCTGCCGGAAGCGCGTCTGCATCATCTGGTCGGCCGCGACGCAGCCGCAGTACAGCCGTTCGCGCTGAGTCGCCGGCTCGGCCTTGAAGATGCTGAGCGGATTGGAGTCGTCGCGCCGCGGCGCGATGAGCCCGATCTCGTACGGCCGAGACGGGGCGGTGGGGCTCGCGCGATTGAACGACCCGACCGGAAACGGCGCCGCCACATCGGGCGCGCGCGCCTGCCACACGAGCACGTCGTTGAACAGCAGCATGTCGTCGAGGTCGGTGCGGTGCATCGTGTCCAGCACGACGTCGAACATCCGCACGAGCACCTTGCGGCCGTCCTCGATGGCGCCGGTCGCAGGGTCCACGGCCGAGGGGTCGGCGACGGGCTTCAGATCGTTGCGCTCCGTGTAGGGTGTCGTGACGACCACGAACAGTTGCTCGATGCGCGGGTGCGGCGGGGTATTCGCACCGGTCAGCGGCGTGCACGCGGCGGCGGCCGGGCCCATGGCCGTGCACTGCTCGAAGTAGCTCGTGACCGGCGTGGCGTGGCGCAGGCCGCCGTCGCCGAGCTGCAGCGGCGTGCCGCCGTGGGGCGGCGTGATGACCGGCATGCGGGCGAACACGGGCACGAGCGCGCTGACGTAGATGAAGTCCTGCGCGGCCGGTTCGGCGACTCCGTCGTGGTTCAGCAGGAACTCGTGGTAGCGGCCGTCGGTGAACGACATGGCGCCGACGCGCAGCTCGCGGCCCGCCGCGAGTTTTGCGGTATCGACGCGCGTGCGGATGAACTCCCGCAGAGGCCGGAAGTCCTCGATGCTGTCGAGTCCGAGCAGCGCGAAGCGGATCTTCGCGAGCGGTCGCGTGCGCATCATGTCGCGCGCGCTGCGGATGGCGCCCCACTCCGCGACCAGCCTCTCGGCCGCGGCCTGCATGTTCGCGAGCGACTGCGCCCGATCGTCGCTGCGTGCGGCCTGCGCGAGCAGCGAGCCGTTCAGGGCGCCGACGGAGTTGCCGGAGATCTCCGCGAAGTCGCAGCCGCGCTGCACGATCAGGTGATAGGCGGCCCCTGCCTCGAACGCGCCCTTGGAGCCGCCGCTGCCGAGCACGAGCGCGCGGGGCGCGTCGCCGGAGCACGGGTCCGCCGCGTCCGCGGTCTGTGGCAGCCACGAGGCTGCGAGCGACGATGCGATCACCAGCAGGACGCCACGGCGCGGACGACGAAGACGGGACATCGATACCTCGAGCAGGCCAGCCTGCGAATCTTGGCGAGCGCCGCTCCGCGGTTCAAGCGCCGGCACGCGCGTGTGACCGCAGCTCGCGCAGGTAGTAGTACGTATTTGCCGCCGGCCTGTGCGATGCTCGAATCCCGGCCATCCAGAGTCGAGAGGCTAACTCGCGTGCCCGAGCAACGACCCGCCGCGCCCGGTCCCAGGGCATTGCCGCCCGAAGCCCTGTACCTCGGTTGCGAGGACTCGCTGTCGTTCGTGACGACGGCCGACCTGCCCGACCTCGACGGGGCGATCGGGCAGGGTCGCGCGCTGGCCGCGCTCGAGTTCGGCGTGCGCATGCGCAGCCACGGCTACAACCTGTTCGTGCTCGGCCGCTCCGGCAGCCAGCGCCGGCTGACGGCCGAATCATCGCTGCGTGCCGATGCCGCGCAGCGCGGTGTGGCGCCGGAATGGTGCTACGTGGACAACTTCGCCGAGGAGCGCAAGCCGTTCGCGCTGCAGCTGCCGGCGGGGCGGGGCGCCCAGCTGCGCCGCGACATGACGAAGCTCGTGGAGGAGCTCGGCATCGCGATTCCGGCCGCGTTCGAGAGCGAGCGCTACCGCAACAGCTTCGCCGAGATCAACCAGGATCTCGAGGAGCGGCACCGCGTCGCGCTCGAGTCGCTGACGGAGGAGGCGCGCCGCCAGGACCTGAGCCTCGTGCCGACGCCGCACGGCTTTGCGATCGCGCCGGTCAAGAACGGCGAGCTGCTGGCCGACGAGGAGTTCGAGAAGCTGCCGCCCGAAGAGCGCGAGGCCACGCGCCAGCGCATGCAGCAGATGACCGAGAAGCTGCGCCAGCACATCGAGCAGCTGCCGCGCTGGCGCAAGGAGCAGCGCGAGCGCATCGTGGCGCTGAACCGCGAGGTCACCAAGCTGGCCACGGGGCAGCTGATCGAGCAGCTCAAGGGGCGCTACGTCGATCTGCCCGACGTGCTGCGCTATCTCGTTTCCGTCGGCGAGGACGTCCTGCAGAACGCGCGCAGCTTCCTGCCCGAGGATACGGCGCCGCTGCCCACACTCGGCATGCGCGACCGAAGGCCGCTGACGCGCTACGAGGTCAATCTGCTCGTCGATCGCTCCGGGCAGAAGGAAGCGCCGATCGTCTACGAGAGCAACCCGAGCGTGCAGAACCTGCTCGGTCGCGTCGATCACGTGGCCGAGTTCGGCGCGTTGTCGACGAACTTCACGATGATCCGTCCGGGCGCGCTGCACCGCGCGAACGGCGGCTATCTGATCCTCGACGCGGATCGCCTGCTGATGGAGCCGCTCGCGTGGCGCGCGCTGAAGCGCACGCTGTTCGCGCGCGAGATCAGGATCGAGTCCCTCGGCGAGCTGCTGTCGCTGGTCAGCACGGTGTCGCTCGAGCCGCAGACGATCCCGCTCGACGTGAAGATCATCCTGATCGGCGAGCGCCAGATCTACTACCTGCTGGCCGAGCTCGATCCCGACTTTGCCGAGCTGTTCAAGGTGGCGGCCGACTTCGAGAACAGCGTCGAGCGCACCCCCGAGAACACCGCGCTGTATTCGCGCCTGATCGCCACGCTCGCCCGCCGTGACGGCCTGCGGCCGCTCGACCGGGGTGCCGTGGCGCGCGTGATCGAGCACGGCGCGCGCCTGCTCGGCGACGCGGCCAAGCTCACGACGCGCCTGCGCGACATCAACGATCTGTTGCGCGAGGCGAACTACTGGGCCCAGCAGGAGGGTGGTGCGTCCGTGTCGCGCCACCACGTGCAGGCCGCGATCGACGCACAGATCCAGCGCCTCGACCGGCTGCGCGACGAGTCGCACCAGGGCATCACGCGCAATCTGCGTCTGATCGATACCGGTGGCGCGGTCGTCGGTCAGGTCAACGGCCTCAGCGTGTTCATGCTCGGCAGCTTCTCGTTCGGCGAGCCCGCGCGGATCACGGCCAACGTGCGGCTCGGCGACGGCGAGATCGTGGACATCGAGCGGGAGACGGAGCTCGGCGGGCCGATCCACTCGAAGGGCGTGCTGATCCTGTCGTCGTATCTCGCGGCGCGCTACGCGGCCGAGATGCCGCTGTCGCTGCGGGCGAGCCTCGTGTTCGAGCAGAGCTACGGCGGCGTGGAGGGCGACAGCGCGTCGGTGGCCGAGACGTGCGCGCTGCTGTCGGCGCTCGCGGGCGTGCCGATCCGCCAGTCGCTGGCCGTCACGGGCTCGCTGAACCAGCACGGCCGTGTGCAGGTGATCGGCGGCGTGAACGAGAAGATCGAGGGCTTCTTCGACGTGTGCAGGAGCCGCGGGCTCGACGGCAGCCACGGCGTGCTGATCCCTGCCGAGAACGTGCAGCACCTGATGCTGCGTGACGACGTGGTGGCCGCCGTGCGCGCCGGCAAGTTCAACGTGTACCCGATCGCCTCGGTCGACGAGGCGCTCGAGCTGCTGACGGGTGTGCCGGCCGGGCAGCGCGATGCGGACGGTGCGTACGCGGAAGGCACCGTCAACCGCCGCGTGCAGGACCGGCTGCAGGCGTTCGTCGCGGCGCGGCGGCGTTTCGAGCATCCACAGGAGGCCGTGCCGCCATGGCGGCGGCGCGCGGCGGCGCGGACGCGCAAGGAAGGCGAATGAGCCTCCCGGCCCGCGCGCGCATCGTCGTTGCGCTCGATCCGGACGCGCCGAGCGAGGTGGCGCTCGACATCGTGCGGCATCTGCCCGAGGGCGCGGCCAGCGAGCTGCTCGGCCTGTTCGTCGAGGACGCACGGCTGCTCGCACACGCGGGCTCCGCGCTCGCGCGCGAAGTCGTGCTCACGGGCCTCGAGCGCCCGCTCGAACGATCCACGCTCGAGCGCCAGATGCGTGCCCAGGCCGAGGAGCAGCGGCGCCGGTTCGAGAGTGCCGCGGCGCGGCTCGGTCTGCCGCACGCGTTCCACGTCGCGCGCGGTGAGCGGCTCGCGGAGCTCGTGCGCGAGGCCGTCAACGCCGAGGCGCTGGTCGTGACGCTGGCCGCACGCGCGGCCGCGCTGCGCGGCTGGACGGCGGAGGCATTGCACGAGCTCGCGCGCGCGCCGCTGCGCAGCGTGCTGTTCGCGCGCGAAGGCTGGGTCACGGGCCGGCGTATCGTGACGCTGCTGCCGCGTGGCGATGGAGAGCGGGCGTCGCTGCGCGCGGCGATCCGGTTCGCGCGCGCGAGCCGCTCGCCGCTGACGGTACTGTTCGGCGCCGGGGCGCAGACGCCGGAGCTGACGCAATGGTTGCAGCAGGCCGCGCTTGCGGCGGGGCTCGCGGCGCCGATACTGCTCTCCGTGGGCGAGCCCGCGGCCCCGAGGCTCGCGGGCGCGGCGCGCGACGCGCGGCTCGTGGTGCTGCCGTCGCCGCGACAGACGGGCGACGAAGCCTGGCTCGACGCCGCGCTCGGGGCACTGCAGGCGCCGGTGTTGCTCGTTCGTGAGGAGACTCGTCCATGACCGCACACGACGTGGCCGCGCTCGAGAAGACGCTCGCGAAGACGCAGGCCTGGATCGCCGCTCTCGACGCGGCGCTCGGCTGGCATGCCCCGCAGCGCAGCTACGCGGCGCTGCGCGGCGTGCTGCACGCGATCCGCGACCGGCTGCCGCCGCAGGAGGCCGTGGACCTCGCGGCGCAGATGCCGATGCTCGTGCGCGGCCTGTTCTTCGAGGGCTGGCGCCTCGCCGGCAAGCCGCGCCGCTATCGCCACAAGCGCGAGTTCCTGGCGCAGGTCGCCGCCGAAGCGCCCTGGGTCGCGGCCGAAGACCTGGAGCAGGTCGTGACCGCGGTGTTCGAGCTGCTGTCGAGCGAGCTCGGCGGCGGAGAGACCGATCAGGTGCGTGCGTCGTTGCCGGCCGAGCTGCGCGAGCTCTGGCCACGACCGGGGCTGTAGCGCGCCCGGCGGCGCGATTTCTACGTATTTTCGCGGCGGCGCTGTCGTCCGAGGATGAACTCCTGTTCAACCGGATGGGGGATTCATCATGAAGGCTTTGTCGTGGTCTCACGCCTTGCTCGGCGCGTGGCTCGCGCTCGCCGCGGTCGCGGCGAATGCGCAGGACACCGTGCAGCAGCTGGCCGATCGCTGGGTGTCCGCCTACAACAAGCACGATCGCTCGGCACTTGGCGCGATGTACACGGACGACGCGCAGCTCATGATGCACGGCGCGGCGACCATCGCCGGGCGGGGCAAGATCGAGCAGTTCTGGGCAGGCGATTTCAAGGTCGACGATCCGCTGACGTTGCTCACGGTCACGCACTCCGTGCAGGGCAGCGATATGACGCTCGTGCACGGTAACTACCGCGTCGTGAGCCGCAAGGATGGGTCCGAGCTCGGGTCGGGCCGCTTCGCGCACATCTGGATCAAGGACGGCAAGGGTGACTGGCGGCTCGACCGTGACCTCTGGACCGAGCGCTTCGATCCGTACGCGTATGGCGTGACCGATCCCACGGACGAGGCCGTGCAGAAGCTCGCGAACCGCTGGGTCGAGGCCTACAACAAGCACGACCGCGCGGCGCTCGAGGGCCTGTACACCGACAAGGCGCGACTCATGCTGCACGGCGCGCCGACGATCGCGGGCAAGGCCGCGATCGGCGCGTACTGGGCGCAGGACTTCCAGGCGGGCAATCCGCTGACGCTGCTCGACGTGACGCACGCGGTGCACGGCATCGACATGATTCTGGTGCACGGCAACTACCAGGTCGTCGACCGCGGGGATGGCAGCCGCGTCGGCTTTGGCCGGTTCGCGCACATCTGGACGCGGGGGCAAGACGGCGAATGGCGTCTCGACCGCGATCTGTGGCAGGAGAAGTCGGAGCCTGCGCGGTAACGAAGCGGGCGGCGTTTGCGACGGCCGGCCGCGGCGGGCCGGCCGTCGAGGTTTCCCGCCCCGGCGGTGGTGCCCCCGATCCCTCCGGCGCATAATCGGCCGAAACGCTCTGGGGGGACGTTGTCATGCTCCGTTTCCGGCTGCTCGTGTGCGTTCTGTGGCTTCCCGCGGCGGCTGCCGTCGCGCAACCCGCCGCCAACGGCTCTTCTTCGGCCGCGGCGCCGACGCTCGATTTCGAGTTCTTCAAGGCCCGCGTCGAGCCGATCTTCACGACGAAGCGCCCGGGCAACGCGCGCTGCATCTCGTGCCACGGCTCGGGCACGCCGATGAAGCTCACGCCGTTGCCGGAAGGTTCCGCCACGTGGACCGAAGCCGAGGCCCGCGCGAACTTCGACATCATCCGCGCCCGCGTCGTGCCCGGTAACCCGGATCAGAGCCGGTTGCTGCGCCACCCGCTCGCGGAAGAGGCCGGCGGCGATCCGCATCACGACGGTGGCAAGCACTGGACCTCGAAGAGCGATCCCGAGTGGCAGACGCTCCTGGCCTGGGTCAACGGCGCGACGCTCGCGAGCCCGGTGCCGACACCGCCGCTGCACGCGCGCATCGTGCAGACGAACAGTGCGGGCGACGACGTCGCGATCATCGATCCCGTGACGAACAAGGTCGTGGGCCGCGTCGCCGGTATCGAGGTCAATCACGGCGCCGCAGCGGCGCCGGACGGCAGCAGGCTCTACGTCAGCAACGAGGCGGACGACACGCTCGACGTGGTCGACGCGCGCACGCTGCGTGTCACGAGCAAGATTCCGCTGTCGGGGCATCCGAACAACATCGCGATCAGCCATGACGGCAAGCGCGTGTACATCGCCATCCGCGAGAACCAGGGTGTCGTCGACGTCGTGGATACCGCGTCACTCGCGCGCGTGAAGAGCATCCCGATCAAGGGCGCGGGGCACAACGCGTACGTGACTCCGGACGGCCGCTACGTGGTCGCGGGCTCCGTGGCCGGCAAGAGCATGACCGTCATCGACCAGAAGACCGAGCAGCCGGTGTGGGACATGGTGTTCGACCTGGGCGTTCGGCCGATCGCGTTCGAGCAGAACAAGGACGGCTCCACGAAGCGCGCCTTCGTGCAGCTGTCCGACTTCAACGGGTTCGCGGTCGTCGACTTCGCCACGCACAAGGAGACGCAGCGCATCGCGCTGCCGAAGATCGCACCCGGCAAGAAGGAAGTCCACGAAGGCGGCAACACGGCGCACGGCATCGCGGTGTCCGCCGACAACACGCGGCTGATCGTGAACAGCCGGCTCAACAGCGCCGTGTACGTGTACTCGCTGCCGGATCTGAAGCTGCTCGGCGGCGTGGACGTCGGCATGGCGCCGGACTGGGTCACGCTGACGCCGGACGGCAAGGCGGCGTACGTGGCGAACGCGGGCTCCAACAGCGTGTCGGTCGTCGACATGGCGGGGCTCAAGGAGATCACGCGGATCCCGGTCGGCCAGGTGCCGAAGCGCAATATCACGGCGATGCTGCCGTAACGCGCCGAGCGCCCGGTCCACGCGATGTATTTCTGGTTCGTCGTCTCGATGTGGATCCACCTGCTGGCCGCGATCACGTGGATCGGCGGCCTGCTGTTCATCACGATGGTGCTCGTGCCGACGCTGCGCATGCCGGAGATGCGGCCGAACGCGCTCGTGCTGCTGCGCGTCACGGGCAGGAAGTTCCAGCGCATCGCGTACGCGACGTTCGTGACGCTCGTCGCCACCGGCACCACGAACCTGGTGCTGAAGGCGGGCTCATGGGACGCCGTCGCGGCGTTGATGCCGACCACGTACGGCCGGCTGCTCGAGACGAAGGTGCTGCTCGTGCTGGTCGTGATCGCGCTCGCGCTGTATCACGATTTCGTCGTGGGTCCCGCCGCCGCACGCGCGATGGAAACGGATCCGCGCAGCGCGGCGATGTTCGCGCTGCGCCGCCGTGCATCGTGGATCGGCCGCATCAACACGCTGCTGTCGCTCGTGATCATGACGCTCGCGCTGCTGCTCGTGCGCGGCGTGCCGGCCTGAGACTCCGCGACGCGCTGCGGGGCGCCGATCAGCCGCCGTCGGCAGCACTCGCCTCTTGAAGCGCCTCGCTCGCCGCGAGCCACTGCTCCTCGACCTCCGCGAGCTCGGCTTTCGCGCGGGCCTGATCGAGCAGCAGTTGCTTCAGGCGGTCCCTGTGCGCGCTGCCGTAGACGTCGCCGGCGAGCTCGGCGTCGATGTCGGCACAGCGCCGCGTCAGGGCTTCGAGGCGCGCTTCGAGCTCCTGCAGCTTCCTGCGCAGCGGTTGCTGGCGTTGCCGCAGCTCGGCTTCGACGCGTCTTCTGTCCTTGCGCGCCTGCGCGCTGGCCGCGTTCGCGGGCGCCGTCTTCGCGGGCTGCTGTCGCGCCCGGCGTTCGCTCAGGTAGGCGCGGTACTCGTCGAGATCGCCGTCGTACTCCTGCACGGTGCCGTCCGCCACCATGAGCCAGCGGTCGGTCACGCTGCGCAGCAGGAACCGGTCGTGCGACACGATGACCATGGCGCCGCCGAACTCCTGCAGAGCCAGCGTGAGCGCGTGACGCATCTCGAGATCGAGGTGGTTCGTGGGCTCGTCGAGCAGCAGCACGTTCGGCCGCTGGTACACGACGATCGCGAGCACGAGCCGCGCCTTCTCGCCGCCGGAGAACACCGCCACGGACCCGAGGGCGGCATCGCCCGAGAAGCCGAATCCGCCGAGGAAGTTGCGCAGGTCCTGCTCCTTCGCGCGCGGATCGAGCCGCTGCAGATGCCGTAGCGGGCTCGAGGTGGCGTCGAGCTGCTCCAGCTGATGCTGCGCGAAGTAACCGATGCGCACGTCCTGGGGCTCGATCCGCTCGCCGCTCATGACCGGCTGCGTCCCGGCCAGCACCTTGATCAGCGTCGATTTGCCGGCCCCATTGGGGCCGAGCAGGCCGACGCGATCGCCGGGCACGAGCTGCAGCGAGGCATCCGTGAACACCGGCCGCTGCGTGTACCCGGCGCTCACGTGCTTCAGAGTGAGCAGCGGATGCGGAATCTTGGCAGGATCGCGGAACGCGAAGCGAAACGGCGTATCGACGTGGGCCGGCGCGATGAGCTCCATGCGCTCCAGCGCCTTGATGCGGCTCTGGGCCTGCCGCGCCTTCGACGCGTGCGTCTTGAAGCGGTCGATGTAGCTCCTGATGTGCGCGATCTCGCGTTGCTGCCGGATGAACTCCGCCTGTTGGCCCGCGCGCTGCGCGGCGCGCTGCTGCTCGAACGCCGAGTAGTTGCCGCTGTACAGCGTGAGCGTCTCGTGCTCGATGTGGACCACCGCGGTCACCACGCGATCCAGGAACTCGCGGTCGTGCGAAATCAGCAGCAGCGTGCCGGGATACGCGCGCAGATAGTCCTCGAGCCACAGCACGGCGTCGAGATCGAGGTGGTTGGTGGGTTCGTCGAGCAGCAGCACGTCGGAGCGGCGCATCAGCGCCTGCGCGAGATTCAGCCGCATGCGCCAGCCGCCGGAGAAGCTGCGAACCGGCATGCCGTGCTGGGCCGACTCGAAGCCCAGGCCGTGCAGCAGTTGCGCGGCGCGGCTCGCGGCCGTGTAGCCGCCGTGCTGCTCGTAGCGCGCGTGCAGTGTCGCGAGACGCACGCCGTCGCCGCCGTGCTCGGCGGCGCGAATGTCGTTCTCGATGTTGCGCAGCTCCACGTCGCCGTCCAGCACGTAGTCGATGGCCGACCGGTCGACGGCCGGCGTTTCCTGCGCCACGTGCGCGAACACCCACTTGGCCGGCACCTCGACGTCGCCGGCGTCCGCCGTCAGCTCGCCGCGCAGCAGCGCGAACAGGCTCGACTTGCCCGTGCCGTTGGCGCCGGTGATGCCCACCTTCTGCCCCGGAAACACGGCGAAATTCGCCCCGGCGAACAGCACGCGCCCGCCGCGGCGCAAGGTGACGTCGCGAAACTTCAGCATGGCGGAGGAATGGCCGCGTCGACGCGCAGGTCTCGGCGTGGCGCGCGGCTATTCGAGTCCCGACGCGCGCGCCTGCTCGCGGCCGAGCACGGCCTGGTCGCGATCCGCATCGCCGTGCGCCACGGCGCCGAGCAGCCGATCCATGTACACGTTGTGGCTCGGCATCGGCACGCGCGCGATGTTCGCGGCCGCGGCGATCAGGTTCGCGTCCTTGAGCCCCACGGTGATCGGCGAGCCCACCTGGTCGAAGCTCTGATCCACCATCTTCTGGCCGTACACCTTGTAGGCCGTGGCGCCGAACAGGCCCTCGACCATGACGTCCTGGAACACCTGCGGCACCACGTCGTAGCGGCGCACGAGCGCGAAGCCCTCGGCCATGGCGACCATCGCGCAGCCGAGCACGGCGTTGTTCGCGAGCTTGATGGCCGTGGCGGACTCCGGCTTCTTGCCGGCGGGGAAGATCCGCTTGCCCATGACCGTGAGCAGCGGCATCACGCGCGCGACCGCGTCCTCGGGGCCGCCCGCGACGATGCCGAGCTGGCCGCTGGCCGCGAGGTCGGGGCGGCCGAGCACCGGCGCCGCGACCAGGATCTGGCCCGCCTCGCGATGCTTCGCCTCGAGCTGGCGCACCATGGCCACGCCGTGCGTGCCCATGACCACGTGCACGGCGCCCTGCGGCAGATTCGCGGCGAGGCCGTTCGCGCCGAGCGCGACGTCCGCGACGGCTGCGTCCTCGACCAGCATCGAGACGACGACCTCGCTCTGCTTCGCGAGCTCCGCGACGGAAGCGGCGACGCGCACGCCCGCGGCCTTGAACGGCTCCGTGGCCTTCGCGAACGCATCGAACACGCAGAGCTCGTGGCCGGCATCGACCAGACGCCGCGCCATTCCGCCACCCATGCGACCGAGACCGACGAAACCGACTTTCATGTGCTGCCCTCGCGAAAAAGAGCCCGACTTTGACGTTTGCGCGCGGCAGTTTCAAGCTGACGGCCTCCCGGGAGAAGCGCCATGAAGACCCGCCCGCTGTATCTGTGTGCGCCGCCGCTGCTCGCGTGCGTGCTGGCCGCGTGCTCGCCTTCGAAGGACGCACGGCCGCACGTCGCGACAGCCGCTCCCAATGCGTGCGCGAGCCTGGCGTCTGCGGCACTGCCGGGCGTGGCGATCCGCGAGGCCGCGCCGCTGGCCGTCAGCGAACGGCAGACATCGCCGCCGGCCGTGGGCGTGCAGAAGCTCGCCGTGCCGCACTGCAGGGTCGCGGGCACGATCGACGGCACCATCGGCTTCGAGCTGCTGCTGCCGGACGACTGGAACGGCAAGTTCATCATGGGCGGCGGCGGTGGCTTCGTCGGCAGCGTGCAGAACCAGGCGCAGGACGGGCTCGGCCTCGGTCCCACGCCGCTCGAGCGCGGCTACGCCACGGCGGGCACCGACACCGGTCACACGGGCGCGGTCACCGATGCGAGCTGGGCGCGCGACGACGCGCAGGCGCGCGAGAACTTCGCGCATCGCGCCGTGCACCGCACGGCCGAGGTGTCGAAGAAGCTCGTCGCCGACTACTACAGGCACGACGTGAACCGCTCGTACTTCTTCGGCTGCTCGCGCGGCGGCGGGCAGGCCATGATCGAGGCGCAGCGTTACCCCGACGACTTCGACGGCATCATCGCCGCGTCGCCGGTGCTCGACTGGGTCGGCGCGATGGGCGGCTTCATCCGTGACCAGCAGGCGATCTTCCCGAACCCGGCCGACGTCACCTCGCCGGTCATCACGGCCGACAACCGCAAGCTGCTGGCCGCGGCGCTCAAGCAGACCTGCGACGCGCAGGACGGCGTGGCCGACGGCATCATCTCCGACCCGCCGAGCTGCAAGTTCGACCCCGCCACCCTGCCGCGCTGCACCGCCGGCTCCTCTGCGGCGTGCGTCACGGATGCACAGCTGAACGCGATTCAGGCGGTGTACGGCGGGCTCGAAGTTGGCGGCGAGCAGCTGTATCCCGGCTTTCCGTTCGGCGGCGAGAACGATCCGGGCGCGTGGGATCTCTGGATCACGCAGAGGAACCCGCCCGCGCTCGGCCCCGGCGTGCCGAACCTGCACTATGCCTTCGGCACGGAGTTCGTGAGGAACTTTGTGTTCCATGATCCGAACTGGAGCTACGCGGGCTACGACTTCGCGGACTGGCGCGAGCGCACGGCCGGGGTGGCGGCGCTGCTGAACGCCACCGACACGGATCTCAGCAAGTTCGCGCGCCGCGGCGGCAAACTGATCCTCTGGCACGGCTGGGCCGATCCGGCGCTGCCCGCGACGCGCTCGGTCGAGTACTACACGGCCGTGGCCGGAGAGAACCCGCTCGTGCGGCTGTCGTTCCGCATGTTCCTGCTGCCGGGTGTGGCGCACTGCGCCGGCGGCCCCGGGCCCGACCGCGCGGACTGGCTCACGACGCTCGAGCAGTGGGTGGAGAAGGGCACGGTGCCGGACACGGTGCTCATGACGAAGAGCGACGCGCAGGGCAGGACCGTCATGCAACGGCCCGCGTGCGCGTATCCCCTGCAGGCGCGTTACAACGGCAGCGGCGATCCGAACTTGGCCGCGAGCTACACGTGCGTGGGGCCTGCACAGTAGGTCGTTGTGACCACCGTCTCGCCGGGGGCAACGCCAGCTTCAGGCTGCGCCGGTGGCGGGTTCGGCAGGTTGCGAAGCCGCGTCGATCGAGAGTGAGGACGGTGTCGAGCCGCAGTGCTTCCGCCAGCAGCACGAGAGTGGCGTCGGCGTAGTCCATCGGCGTGTCCGCGTACTTCTCCGTGAGCTCTGCGGCTTCCCGCAGTTCCGTGGCTTGTGCGAGGTCGTACACCTGAAGATCGCTGCTGCCGACGAACTCGGCCAGATGCTTCGGACCTCGTGGGGTATCGCCCAGCAAGTACATGGCCTCGGCAATCACCGCGCCGCTCGTGACGAGGCGACCGTGGAAAGCGTCGAGAATGTCGGCTACTTCGCCGTGATGGGGATCGGCCGCCTCGAGGTAGGCGACGATCGGTCCGGTATCGAGCAGCCAGTGGCTCACGAACGCCAGTTGCGTTCGCGTATGCGGCGTTGCATGTCTTCTTTCGGTTCCGCGATGCGCAAGCCTACCCGAAGCTCGCCGATCCGTTCGGCCAACGGCCTGTCGGTGAGCGCGCTCTCCAGGATTTCCCGCGGCCCGTTGCGCCTGCAGGCGAGGCTGTGTAACGTTCGAACACTCTCGTAATCTTCATAACACAGCGTGGAACCGGCATCGTCCTGGCTGCTGCTCGCTGCGAGCCTCTCGGGGTCGAAGGTCGGCGCTGCCCGAGTGCGCGTATGGCGCGCCCTGAAGGATGCCGGCGTGGCCAGCCTGCGCGACGGCGTTTCGCTCGCGCCGCGCTCCGAGCCGATGCGCGGCAGGCTTGCGGAGATTTGCGCCGACATCGAGGGCGCCGGCGGCTCCGCGTGGCTGCTCGAGCTGCAAGCGCAGGCAGCGCCGGTCGAGCGGAAGCTGCGTGCGTTGTTCGACCGTGCCGAGTCGTACACGAAGTTCCTGCCGGCCGTCGCCGCTTTGCGCAGGGCGCTGCCCTCGCTCGACGAGGCCGCGGCGCGGCAGCGTCTGCGCGAGCTCGACCTCGGGCTCGAATCGATCGTGGCGCTCGATTTCTTTCCCGGTGCTGCGCAGGCGCGGGCACGCGACGCGCTCGACAGGCTCCGGGCGCGCATCAGTCAGCGGTTCTCGCCGTCCGAGCCGGTCAGCGTCGGCGGCACGGTGGCGCACCGTCGCCTCGCGGACTATCGCAAGCAACGCTGGGCCACTCGCAGGCGCATGTGGGTGGATCGCGTGGCCAGCGCGTGGTTGATCCGGCACTTCATCGATCACGAGGCCACGTTCCTGTGGCTCGCGCGCCCGGCGGATTGCCCGAAGGGCGCACACGGCTTCGATTTCGACGGCGCCGAGTTCACGCACGTCGGCGAGCGCGTGACGTTCGAGGTGCTGCTGCACGCGTTCGGTCTCGAGCGCGACACGGGGCTCGCGCGCCTCGGCAAGCTCGTGCACTTTCTCGACGTCGGCGGCGAGGCCGTTCCCGAAGCGGCGGGTTTCGAGGCCGTGCTCGCCGGCCTGCGCGAGAGCAGCGCCGACGACGACGCGCTGCTCGCGGCCGCCGCGCCCGTGCTCGACGCCCTGTACGATCACTTCTCGAAATCCTGAGGACGAGGGGATTGCCATGAACGACTTCAGAACGTGGTTCATCGCGGCACTGGTCGCCGGCATGTTCGGCACGGTGGCGCACGCGCAGCCCGCGCGTCCCGCCGGCGGCTTCGTGGGCTCCGAGGCGTGCAGGGACTGCCACGAGAGCCAGTACGACCGCTGGAAGAAGACGTTGATGGCCAACATCGTCGTCGATCCGAAGGCGCATCCGGAAGTCATCGTCGGCGACTTCAAGACGCCGAACGACCTCGTCAAGTTCAAGCCGCGCGACGTGGCGTTCACGTACGGCAGCAAGTGGAAGCAGCGCTACTTCTACAAGCGCGGCGACGACTACTACATCTACCCCGTGCAGTGGGACGTGACCCACAAGCTGTGGCGCCCGTATGTCGTCACGAAGGATGCGGACTGGTGGTTCCCGTACTATCCGGACCCCGAGCAGCGGCCCACGGGGCCGCTCTGCGACGGCTGCCACTCCACTAACTACGACGTGAAGACGAAGCGGGTCACCGAGTGGAACGTGGGCTGCGAGAAGTGCCACGGCGCGGGCGAGGCGCATGTGCGCAATCCCTCGCTCACGAACATCGTGAACCCCGCGCGGCTCGATCACACGCGTGGCGTGGATACCTGCATCCAGTGCCACTCGCAAGGCAAGCCGCGCCAGCTGCCGCTCGACGGCGTGTACTACGACTGGCCCGTGGGCTACCAGCCCGGCGACAAGCTGTCCGATTTCTGGCAGCTCGAGGAGCACAAGCTCGGCGAGGAGACGTTCACGCACTTCCCGGACGGCACGGCGCACAAGAACCGCATGCAGGGCAACGACTTCGTGCAGAGCCAGATGTACAAGAAGGGCGTGACGTGCTGGAGCTGTCACGACGTGCACGGCACGCAGAACGACGCGCTGCTGATCAAGCCCGTCGAGTCGCTGTGCGTGACGTGCCATGGGCCGAATTCGCCGATGGGCCCGTCGGGCTCCACGCTCGAGCACACGCACCACAGCGTCGGCAACGTGCAATGCGTCGACTGCCACATGCCGAAGATCGAGCGCACGATCGCGGACGTGAACGTGCGCAGCCACACGTTCGCGTTCATCCCGCCGTCGCACACGGATCTCTACAGGATTCCGAACCCGTGCACGACGTGTCACACGAACATGAAGACGGGCGACGCCGAGGCCGAGCTCATGAAGTGGCCGAACGTGTCGGCCTGGCGCGTGGGGCGCTAACGCGCGGGTTCGGTCTGGCTTACTATTGAGGCGCGCGCGGCGATAGGGCCGGGCACCAACGATCACTTCGAGGAGAACGAGATATGCGACGGGGGATGACGGCGATTCTGGGTATCGCGGCGGCGGCCTGCTTCGCGCAGGCGCAGGCCGACGTGGCCGTGATGGCGGTGCGGCTGGGCGCGAACGACGCCGGCGCGCTCGCGAAGTTTTACGAGACGACGTTCGGGTTGAAGGAAATCGATCACGTCGGCCAGCCGGCGACGGAGGTCATCATGCGGTACGGCGCGAGCGTGGCCGCGGCCAAGGCCGGCAACTCGCCCGAGTTCCTGGTCGCGAAGCGCGGCCCCGGCGAAAGCGCCGACTCGCTGGCGCACGCCATCTTCCACGTATCGGACATCGCGGCGACCGTGGCGGCGGCCAAAGCCGCGGGCGCCAAGATGAAGGGCGAGATCGCCTCGGTGCCGATCGGCGGCACGCCGATCAAGATCGCGACGCTGGCGGACCCCGACGGCAACGTGGTCGAGATCATGGAGCTGCCGAAGGGCATGGATCACCTGCCGCACTGATCGCGGAGGCG
>DASZSB010000102.1:0-35190 GCA_035548835.1 Gammaproteobacteria bacterium
TTGCATGGGGTGCAAGGGGTCGCAGGTTCAAATCCTGTCGCCCCGACCAACTTCCCTAAGTCTATCTTTTGGCGTAGGCACTTACGGATACCTTCTCCAGTGCCTTGGGAGCCACGCGTCCGTCGGATCTTCGGGCCGGCGCTAGTGCTGGTCAGCCACGCACGGTATCGTGGGTCGAAACAAAAAGGTCTGGGTCACAGGGCGTTCGCGTTTTGTTCCTCGAGCAATACAAGCTGGAAAGCAATCCGTTTGCGGCCGACGCGGCACGCCCCGTGTTCGCGTCGCACTCGATGCGCTATGCGGCCCTGAAACTCGAGGACCTGATCAACAAGCAGATTTACTGCCTGTTTCTGAGCGGCCCGGCCGGCGCGGGCAAGACAACACTCGTCCGGCAGCGCCTCGCTCAGCTGCGCAACGTGTCCACTGTCTGGGTCGATCCGTCGTGTGAAACGCAGGAGCAGCTGCTCCACCGGCTGCTGTCCGACATAGGCCCCGGCCCCGTCGAGGGCAGCCCGCACGAGCTGCGGCGGATCCTCGAGGTGTTTCTGCGCCACCAGGCCGCGCACGGACGCTTCCCCTACGTCGTCGCGGACGCCATCGAGCGCTTCTCGGCGCCGGTGCTGCGGGAGCTCGAGTGGCTGGCCCAGCTGCGCCTGCGCAACCGCCCGGTCGTCTTCATCCTCGCCCTTACGCGCAACGAGGAGCTCGTCGCCAACCTCATGCCGCAGTACGAAGGCGGCCCCTGGGCGCGCGCAGCCCACCAGCGCCTGTCCGGATTCACGCTCGACGAGACGCGCGCCTACGTCCGTACGTGCCTGCGCGGCGCCGGCTGCGACTGGGCGGAGGAACTCGCGCCCGACGACGTCCTCGTCGACGTCCAGGCGTTCACGCAGGGCATCGTCGGCGACGTCAACGCCCTCTGTTGCGCGGCGCTCGACGCGATGGCTGCACGCTCGATCGGCGGTAACAGGCAGCCGCGCATTACACGTGCGCTGCTGAAGGAGGTCGGCTCCGGACTGAACCTGCGCTACGACGCCTCCGCCTGGGTCCAGCCCGTTGAGGAGGACTCGCTCTCGCCGACTGCAGTCCACCTGAGCGATCCGAAGACGCTGCGCATCGAGGCCGCCCGCCTGATCGTTTCCAGCGGCAAATCGATCGTGGCCGAGGTGGCTCTGAATCGGCCGCGCATGGTGCTCGGCCGCGACGACAGCTGCGACATCAGCCTGGACAGCCGCTACGTCAGCCGGTTCCAGAACCTGTTCATGGAAACCCCCGAGGGCTGGATGCTGATCGACCTCAGCAGCACGAACGGCTGTTTCGTGAACGGACGCCGCGTCCGCGAGCATCGCCTGCGCGACGGCGATCTGATCGCCGTAGGCCATCACCAGATGCGCTTCGCAGGACCAGGCGGCGCAGAGGCGCCGTCCTTCCAGGCCATACCGGAAGACCTCGACGCCGACCACACACTGCTCGATGCGCAGAGCGCGGCTGCGAGACCCGGCTCGAACTGACGTCAGGCAGGGATCGGCTGGAGCGACGGGCCCAGGTTCTCGACGCCGTTGGCCGGCGGCCCGCCCGCGTCGAGTACACGATCTTCGATTCCGAGCAGGATCGGCTCCGCATGGTGGCGGTAGATGTTGACCTTCGCGTTGAAGACCCGCCGCGAGATGCCGTGCTTGTCGTTGATCGTGATGCGGCGCACGCTGAATTCGCCACTGCTGAGCTTCGTGCCGGTCAGATAGCTGCGAATGGCGTCGACGCGCTCACCCGACAGCTCGATGCCAGCGAGCTGCTCGACGTTGCGCGCGGCGAGATCGACGAAATCGATGGCGTCGATGACCGCCGCTTCACCGCTGTCGGGATCCGCCGTCTGCATGGCCGCGCGGAAATCGCCGATCAGGATCTGCCCGGGAAGCGCCCGGTCGATCATGCGCGCAAGATCGACGGTCGCGTCACCCACGATGTAGTTGTAAAGCGTCGGGTTCAGTCCCTCGGCCTGATGGAACTCGTAGCTGCTGCCGACGTGGAAGCACGCCCGCAGCCGCGGGACGGTGTTCCGTCGCGTGTTCTTGTGCGCGATCGCGTTGTCCGCGAGCGCAAGCTGCATGAAGTGGTAGAGATTGACGTTTCCCTCGAGCGACAGATCGCGATTCCACACATAGAACCCGTCGCCGGTCGTCGTGCGCGAAAAGTCGACGCCGATGCGCTTCGTGAGCAACCGGCTCTGCGCCGAATTCAGGGAATAGGAGAGGCTGTTCAGCTGCATCATCTGCTCGAACGGCGTCAGCAAGCTGAAGCCGACGATGTCGAACAGACACACGCCGCGATTCGGCACGTAGCTGATGCTGTAGCGCTTGACCATCTTCTCGATGATCTCGTTCTGGGCCGGAGTGTTCTTCAGCGGCTCCCGCAATCTGACGTGCGTGGGCAGAACGCCGAGCAGCCGAGCCACCTTGCTGAGCTGAGCGGGGGTAAGGCAGCGGCGCCCGGACAGCAATGCCTGGAAGAAGTCCTGCTTTGGCCGCGGCGAGTGACCGGCGCCGGGTCCACCGGGCTCGCCGTCGCGACCGGAAAACTCGGCCACCCCGTAGTGAGGGATCACGATCAGTGCCAGGCCGTCCCCCTCCGGGCACCAGTTCAGAATGACGTTCTGGCCGAGCCCCCAATGCTCATGGAGCGCCCGATCGAGGAGGATCAGGTTGCTGCGTTCCTTCAGGCTCATCTCGTCGGTGATCGTGGACAGCGCGTCCAGATAGCTGCCGACGCTGGCGAGCCTGAAGATTCCCGAATCCTGAGGATCCATCGGCACCAACGAAGCGGAGAGACCGCTGCGGCATCATACTATTGAGGCCCAACTCCGAGAAGAAGGCGTAGCGGTCTGTTTCGGCAGCCATTGTCGGAAGCCAGCCGTACGGCCATCCGCGACGTAATCCGGACCGTCCCGATCCACGCGCCCGGCACCGCCGCCACCCCCCGGCGCGCGGACGAGTCCGCATCTGCCTCGCTCCGGTCGCGAGGACCCGCCGGTTGCCCCATCGTAGCCACGCCGCCATAATCGCTGGCCGCAAAAAAGCACGCGCTGACACCGAAAAATGGCCAACCACGACGACTCCACTCACGACCCTCGCCAGCACTCCCGCGTCGTGGTCGACGGCGCCGCGAAGGCGCCCGCACGCTCGATGCTGCGCGCGGTCGGGTTCAAGGACGCCGACTTCGCGAAACCGCAGGTCGGAATTGCGTCCACCTGGAGCATGGTCACCCCGTGCAACATGCACATCGACGGGCTCGCCCGCGAGGCCGCGGCCGGCGCGGATGCCGCCGGCGGCAAGAGCGTGCTGTTCAACACCATCACGGTTTCCGACGGCATCGCGAACGGCACGCCCGGAATGCGCTATTCGCTCGTCTCGCGCGAAATCATCGCCGACTCGATCGAGACCGTGGTGGCGGGCGAGGGCTTCGACGGGTTCGTCGCGATCGGCGGCTGCGACAAGAACATGCCGGGCTGTGCGATGGCCATGGCACGCCTGGACCGTCCTTCGGTGTTCGTCTACGGCGGCACCATCCAGCCGGGCGTCAAGAACCGCGACATCATCTCGGTGTTCGAAGCCGTCGGCAGCTACGCGGCCGGCAAGATCGACGAGCGCGAGCTGAAGGAAGTCGAATCCACGGCGATCCCCGGACCTGGCTCCTGCGCCGGCATGTACACGGCGAATACGATGGCGTCGGCGATCGAGGCGCTGGGCCTGAGTCTCGCGAACAGCTCGGCCCAGGAGGCCGTATCCACCTCGAAGCACGACGACTGCCGGCGGGCCGGCGAGGCCGTCGTGGAACTGATCAAGCGTGGCATCCGGCCGTCGGACATCCTGTCGAAGGAAGCGTTCGAAAACTCGATCACGACGGTAATCGCCCTCGGCGGCTCGACGAACGCCGTGCTGCACCTGCTCGCCATCGCGCACGACGCGCAGGTCGATCTCACGCTCGACGACTTCGTGCGGATCGGCGAGCGCACGCCGGTGCTCGCGGACCTGCGTCCGAGCGGCCGGTACCTGATGTCCGAGTTGATCCGGATCGGCGGCATCCAGCCGCTGCAGAAGACGCTGCTCGACGCCGGCCTGCTGCATGGCGGCTGCCTGACGGTCACGGGCCGCACGGTCGCGCAGAACCTGGCCGGTGTCGCGCCGTATCCTGCCGGGCAGACGATCGTTCGCGCGCTCGCGGACCCCATCAAGCCGGAGAGTCACCTCGCCATCCTGCGGGGCAACCTCGCGCCTGAAGGGGCTGTCGCCAAGATCTCCGGCAAGGAGGGGCTGCGCTTCGAGGGTCGTGCGCGCGTGTTCGACTCCGAGCAGCTCGCACTGCGCGCGATCCTCGACGGAGTGGTCGTGGCGGGCGACGTGGTCGTGATCCGCTACGAAGGCCCTAAGGGCGCGCCCGGCATGCCGGAGATGCTGAGCCCCACGGGCGCGCTGATCGGCCGTGGCCTCGGCGGCAAGGTCGCGCTGATCACCGACGGCCGCTTCTCGGGCGGCAGCCACGGGTTCGTGGTGGGCCACGTCACGCCGGAAGCCGCGGTCGGTGGTCCCATCGCGATCGTCGAGGATGGCGATCCGATCGTGATCGACGCGGCCCGCAAGACGATCGATCTCGGCCTTTCGCGCGATACGATCGACCGGCGTCTGCGCGCATGGAAACCGCCGGCGCCGAAGGCCGATCGCGGCCTGCTCGCCAAATACGCGCGCCTGGTCAGCTCGGCCTCACACGGCGCAGTCACCGATTTGAATCTCGTTTAGTCAGAGGCAGCAGATGTCAGCAGTCCCAGCGCTCGGTGTGAACAGCGCCGTCGATACCCCGTACCCGGACTCGCCGTGGGTCGTCATGAAGTTCGGCGGGCGGAGCGTCTCCACGGCGGACAACTGGGCCATCATCGCGGAACTCGTGCGCGAGCGCCTCGAGGAAGGCGTGCGGCCCGTGATCGTGCACTCGGCGCTCGTGGGCGTATCGAACGCCCTGATCGCTCTGCTCGATGCGGCGGTCGCGGGTGGCGATACCGACGAGCGCCTGGCGAAGATTCGTGCGCAGCACGACACGCTCGCGATGGAACTGAAACTCGATCCGGCGATGTTCGATGAACGGTTTCGCGCGCTCGCCCAGGTCATCGCCGGCGTGAAGCTGGTGGGCGAGGTCAGCCCTCGCGTGCACGCGCGCGTTCTCGCGAATGGCGAGCTGGCCGCCACGGAGCTCGGCGTGGCGTACCTGCGCTCGACGGGCCTCGACGTCGCGTGGCACGACATCCGCGAGTATCTGCAGAGCACGACGCTTCGCGATCAGACCGAAACCGCGCGTTACCTGTCCGCCAGGTGCGACTTCTCGCCCGACAAGGCGCTGCAGCAGCGTTTCGCCGGCATGACGGGGATCGTACTGTCACAAGGATTCATCGCCCGCAACGCACAAGGCGAAACGGTGCTGCTCGGCCGCGGCGGCTCGGACACCACGGGCGCGTATCTCGCGGGCAAGCTGGAAGCGCGCCGCCTCGAGATCTGGACCGATGCGCCAGGATTCTTCAGCGCGGACCCGAAAGCCGTGCCCTCGGCCCGGCTCATCAAGAGCCTCCATTACCGCGAGGCTCAGGAAATCGCATCGGCGGGCGGAGGCATCCTGCATCCGCGCAGCATCTCGCCGGTCCGCGCCTCCGGCATTCCGCTGTTCCTGAAGTGCACCACCCATCCCGAGTGGGAAGGCAGCGTGATCTCGAACGCCCCGAGCGACGATCAGGCGCAGCTGAAGGCGATCTCGCACCGCACGGGCATCACGCTGGTGTCGATGGAGTCGATGGAGATGTGGCACCAGGTCGGATTCCTGGCCGACGCGTTCAACGTGTTCCGCGAGCACGGCATATCGGTGGACCTGATCTCCACGTCCGAGAGCAACGTCACCGTGTCGATCGACACGGCGCAGAACGTCACGACTCGCGCGGCGATCGAAGCGCTGGCCGCCGACTTGCGCAAGCTGTGCAGGGTGACCGTGATCGGTGACTGCGCGGCCGTCACTCTGGTCGGCCAGCGCATCCGCACGATCCTGCACGAGCTCACCCCTGTGCTCGAGATCTTCCAGGAGCAGAAGGTCCACCTCGTCACGCAGGCGGCGAACGACCTGAATCTCACGTTCGTCGTGAACTCCGAGAACGCCTACAAGCTCGTGCAGCATCTGCACGGGCTACTCGTCAGCAAGTTCGAGGGTGGCGTATTCGGCGAGACGTGGGAGCGCCTGCAGGGCGGTGGCGCGCCGGCCAAGGCACTGCCGAAACCATGGTGGATCAAGAAAAAGACGCGGCTGCTCGAGATCGGCGCCGCGCGCGAAGCGACGTACGTATACGACCGTGACAGCATCGAGGCTGCGATCGCCGCCCTGCGTGCGCTCAAGTCGGTCGACTCGGTCTTCTACGCGATGAAGGCCAACTCGCACCCGGAGATCCTGAAGCTCGTGCACGAGCGCGGGCTGAACCTCGAATGCGTGTCGCCGGGCGAGATCGCCCGCGTGCTCGAAGTGCTGCCGAAGATCGACCGCAAGCGGATCCTGTTCACGCCGAACTTCGCGCCACGCACGGAATACGAGCAGGCGCTGGACCAGGGTGTGTGGGTGACGCTCGACAACCTGTACCCGCTCACGCACTGGGCGAAATCCTTCAAGGGCAAGGAGATCTTCGTCCGCATCGACACGGGGCAGGGCCGCGGCCATCACGAGCACGTGCGCACCGCCGGCGTGCACTCCAAGTTCGGTGTGCCGCTGTTCGAGGTCGATGACCTCGTCGATGCCGTGAAGAAGGCCGGCGCCCGTGTCGTCGGCCTGCACGCGCACACCGGCAGCGGCGTGCTCGCACCCGAAGCCTGGCTCGACACCGGCCGCCAGCTGCTGAAGCTGCTCGACCGCTTCCCCGACGTTCGTTTCCTCGATGTCGGCGGCGGCCTCGGCGTGCCCGAGAAGACCGGTCAGGAGGGTCTCGATCTGGCTGCGCTCGACAAGGTGCTCGGCGAGGTCAAGCAGGGTCTCGGCGGCCGCGCGCTGTGGATCGAGCCCGGCCGCTTCATCGTCGCGCAGGCCGGCGTGCTGCTCGCGCGGGTCACTCAGACGAAGGGGAAGGGCGAAGTGCAGTACGTGGGCGTCGGCACCGGCATGAACAGCCTGATCCGGCCGGCGCTGTACGGCGCGTATCACGACATCGTGAACCTCACGCGCCTCGGCAAGCCCGGCACGGAGCTCGTGACCGTGGTCGGCCCGATCTGCGAAACGGGCGACCGACTCGGTTCGGACCGGCTGTTGCCGCCCGCGAAGGAGAACGACGTGCTGCTGATCGCGAACGCCGGCGCCTACGGCTACGCGATGAGCTCGCACTACAACCTGCGCGATCCCGCGCCGGAAGTGCTGATCTAGGGCGCAGGCCCGTCAGGGCTTGCCGGCTGCAGCGCTCGCCGGGAAGTTCCGGCGCTCGAGCGTCCACTTCGCGTCACGGCACAGCCCGCAGTCGTCGCCGACGAACCGCCTGGCGGCCTTCGCGTCGCCGCGCAGCTGCCAGTCGAGCCAGCTGACCGCGACCTGCGCGGCTTCGCCGCCGTTCGGATCCTGGTACGTGCCGCCGTGCCCCACGGGCAGATTCGCGACGGCCACGGGCACGTTCGCGATCCGGTGGAAGTCGTCCATGCCGTTCTTGTAGGCGATGTCCGGCGGCCCGCCGAGGATGTAGAGCACCGGCGTGTGGAAGTTCGCGAGTGCGTCCTTCGTGAGATCCATGCCGGGGATCGTCGTGTTCGGTCCGTCGTTCAGCACGCCGGTGTTCTGCATGACCACCGTCTTCACGCGCGGATCTTTGGCCGCGGCCAGCGCCTGCAACCCGCCGCAGCTCCAGCCGGCGAGCGCCACCATCGAAGGATCGATGCGGCCGAAATACGGGCTGCCGCTCCGTTTGTTCTCTGCGAGCGCCCAATCGATGGCCGCCGTCAGATCCGCGGCCACGGTGCGTGGGGGTTGCGGCTGACTCGGCGGCGTCTGCGCGCGCGGCTCCCGCGGGGGCGCGCCCGGGCCGCTCAGGATCCTGCCGTTGGCGATCACGAGATAGCCGTGCGACGCGATCTCGAGCAGGTGGAAGCGCGTGCTCGCGCCGTCGTCGGAACAGCCGCCGTTGCCCCAGGCCACGACGCCGAGCTTCGCGCTGCCGAGCGCGGCCAGATTCTTCGGGCGATAAACCACATGCTTCGGCAGCGACGCCACTTCTTCCTTCATGGCCGGATACCGGCCCGTGCCCGGCGGATCGGGCAGCTTGTTGTTCGCTTCGATGCGCGCGGCAGCGGCGGGATCGATGGGCGGCGGCGCCGCCGGCTGTTGAGCCGTAACCACCGTCGTACCGAGGACCCAGAGCGCGCAGGCCGTGAGCAGACCGCAAGTCGAGCCGCGTGAATACATCGGATTTCCCCCGCCGGCTTTTGGCGCCGGCTTTGCAATCGATTGTGACACCGCGGCCGGCGGGCGTCGACGGGGTCGTGGGAGCGACCGTCGCCGGGTTGCCAAACGACCGACCGATGCCGCATAACGGTCGCGCGAACTCATTCGGCGCCGCCGGGGGGAACGATGTCGACGACCAGAATCGTGAATCTAGTACTCGCGTTCCTCGGCGCAACGGGCACGGCAGCCGCCGCCGAGCTCGGCCCGCCCTCGGGCACGGGGGCATGGCCGGCGGTCGCCGAATCGCGCGCGGAGCTGCCGAACCACACGATCTACCACCCGCAACACTGGCCCGAGACGCCACTGCCCCTGCTCGTGTGGGGCAACGGCGCCTGTCGCGACAACGGGCTCGCATACGGCGCGTTCCTGCGCCAGATCGCGTCGCACGGTTACCTCGTCGTGTCGGTCGGCAGGCCGCGGGAGGAACGGCCGTTCGATCCGAATCCGCCCCCCGCGCCGCCCGCAGCCGCGGCCCCGCCGGCCAACACGCCGGACGAAACACAGCCTGAGCAGCTGCTCGAAGCAATCGACTGGGCCACGCGCGAGAACGCGCGCGAAGGTGGCGAGCTGCACGGTCGCATCGACGTCACGCACATCGCGGTCGGCGGACACAGCTGCGGCGGCCTCCAGGCACTTGCGGTGTCCGACGACCCGCGGATTCGCACCACGCTCGTGCTCGCGAGCGGCATCTACGTTCGCCCTGGCACCGGCCGCAGCGGCGTGCGAATCGACAAGTCGCAGCTCGGCAGACTGCACGGGCCGATGCTGTATTTGAGCGGCGGCCCCACGGACATCGCCTATCCGAACGCGACGGATGACGTGGCGCGCCTCGAGCACGTGCCGGTGTTCTTCGGCGCCTTGCCCGTCGGGCACGGCGGCACGTTCTGGACGGAGAAGGACGGCGGCGAATGGGCACGCGTCAGCGCCCGCTGGCTCGACTGGCAGCTGAAGGCCGACGCCGACGCGAGCTGGGACTTCGCCGGCCCGAGCTGCCGCCTCTGCACGAACGAGCGATGGACGGTCGTGCAGAAGCACCTGCCCGCGCCGACGGGTCCGTATCGCCAATCGCTGTACGTGCCGGTGCGCGATGGCACACGTCTCGCGATGAACGTGTACCGAGCGGCGCACGAAGGCGTGCCCGTCGCGGCGAAGCGGCCCGTGTTGTTCGCCTTCACTCCGTATAGGGCGCGCTATCGCGACGCGAAAGGGCGCGTGATCGAGGGCGACCAGTTCGCACGCGCGGACTATCACGCGCTGCTCGAGCACGGTTACGTCGTCGCCGTGGCCGACATTCGCGGCAAGGGCGCGTCCTTCGGCGCGCGCCGCGGGTTCCAGGATCGCACCGAAGCCGGGGACGGGCGCGACCTCGTGCAGTGGCTGGCCACGCAACCGTGGTCGAACGGCGAGGTCGGCATGTTCGGTTGCTCGTATCTCGGAGGCACCACCATTCACGTGGCGTCAACCGCGCCCCCGGCGTTGAAGGCCATCTTCACGGGCGCCACCGATCTCGACAAGTTCGCGTTCGTGCGTAACGGCGGAATCACAGCGCAGTTCAACACGCGCCCCGACGAGCCGCTGACCGACGACCTCATGAGCCTGCCGGTCGACGAGGACCGCGACGGCAGCCTGTTGCGCGCCGCGGTCGCGCAGCACGCCGCCAACACACCAATGGCCGCGCTGTGGTACGGCATGCCGTTCCGCGACAGCACCTCGACACTGACCGGAAACCGCTTCTGGGAAGAGGTCGGTCCCTACACCTACCTCGACGCGCTGAAGCGTTCCGGGATCGCCACGTACTTCTGGGGCAACTGGCAGGACGAGCCGACGTCGCAGGTGATCCTCTGGCACGAAAACCTCGGCGGCAGGCTGCTGCTCGGGCCCGGCACGCACTGCGTGCCGCCGCCGGGATTCGACTTCGCCGGCGAGGTGCGGCGCTTCTTCGATGAGACCGTGAAGCACGAGGCGCCCGCGCAGCCGGCGCCCCGCGTCACGTGGTGGCTCGACGGGGCCAAAGATGCCGCGCAGTGGCAACACGGCGAGCAGTGGCCCGGCGCGCACTCGAACGCACGGACCTGGTTCCTCGCGCAGAATTCCGCCGGGCAGGGCGATCTCACGTTGCAGACGGTTGCCAGCCGTACCGCAAAGCCGTCGTTCAAGGTCGACTACAGCGTCGCCTCGTCCGAGTACTTCGCGTTCTGGGTCGGCTCGCAGCACGGGCACGGTCTCAGCTTCACGTCGAGCCCGTTGCAGGCGGAGCAGGACCTCGTCGGCTATCCCGTGATGCACCTGCGCGTGGGGTCCGATCGACCCGAGCCGCTGCTGTTCGCGTACCTCGAGCAGCTCGCACCCGACGGCAAAGCGGAGGTCATTGCATTCGGCAGACTCGCGGCCGCGTACCGCAAGACCGGCGCCGCGCCGTACGCGACGCTCGGACTGCCCTGGCACACCGGACTCGCGGCGGACTACGCGCCGCTCAAGGCGGGGCAGGACGTCGAGCTCAGCTTTGCACTCACCCCGGCCGCGCGCGTGATTCCGGCGGGTCAGCGGCTGCGTGTGGTCATCACCGGCGCGGATCCGCGGCAACGCAATCTCGAGCAGATCCGCGTCGATCCGCCGCCGACGATCTCGGTGCTGCTCGGCGGGCGATCGGGCTCACGCATCGATCTGCCGCTGCGGGCGCACTCCGACTCAGCCGCGGTTGCGAGGGTACAGGGTGACCGCTAGAGTATTGTTGACAATTTCGTCTACAGAACCGGCCACGAGCCGGTCGAGCACAGCCCGTCAGGCGTCGAAATGCGTATCGAGCTCGAGCAGGGCGTCGAGCCCGTTGCGGATGTGCGCGCGCATCGCGCGCTCCGCTGCGTCGGCACGGCCCTCGACGATCGCCGCGGTGATCACACGGTGATCGGCGTTGGCGGCCGCAATGCGCTCCGCCGTGTAGAACGTGGCAAACACCAGGCGATAGATCGGCACGGTGAGGCGGGTCAGGAATTGCGCGACGTACTGGTTGCCGGAACCGATGATGATCGAACCGTGCCACGCCTCGTTGAGCCTGGCGAACCGGTCGTGATCGCCGGCGTGCTCGCCGGCGTTCAGCTCCGATTGTATCTGCTGCAGACGCTCGCGCAGGGCCGCGTCGGCGCGTCGCGCGCATTCCGCTGCGGCGAGCCCTTCGAGCGCCATCCGGGCTTCATAGATCTGCCGCACCTCGTCCGGACCGAGCCGCTTGACCGACGCACCGCGAAACTCCTCGATCGTCACGAGCCCCTCGGCCTCGAGTCGACGCAGAGCTTCGCGGACGCGGCTCCGACTGGCACCTGTGGCCGCTACGATGTCGGCCTCGACGAGCCGCTGCCCCGGCACGAGCCTGCCTTGCCGGATCCGCTCACGAACCCACACGCCGACTTGTGGCGAGCCCACGAGCGGCGCCCGGGCCTTGCGCCGTGGTGCTTTGCGCGCGGAGCGCGGTGATGATCGTCGAGTCATGGTGCGCGAAATGATCGACGATCCAGCCAACCCGGCGCAATCGCACGAAGAGATCACGATCGTGCTGACGGGAGACCTCGTGCTCGACGTCGAGGACGCAGATCACTGGCTCGAGGGCATCGCCCCTGCCGTACGGCAGGCCGACGTCGCGATCGGCCATCTCGAAGTGCCGCACACGCGCCGCGGCACCGAGCTGCGCGGCGACGTGCCGGCGCCCGGTGCGCCACCCGAGAACCTGGCGGCACTCGAACGCGCCGGGTTCACGGCGGTATCGCTGGCCGGCAATCACATCGCCGACTGCGGGCCGGAAGGTATAGAGGACACGATCGGTGAACTCGATCGTCTCGGCATCGCGCACGCAGGCGCGGGAGCCACGCTCGATCTTGCGCGCGCGCCCGCGCGACTCGAATGCCGCGGCCGCAGCATCGCGCTGCTGAGCTACAACTGCGTCGGCCCCGAAAGCGCGTGGGCAGGCACCGAACGTGCGGGGTGCAACTATCTCCGCGTCCGCACGGCCGACGGCAGCCCGGTCGCCCCGGCGGCTGCGCTGCTCGATCCGGAGGGCGATGCTCTTGCGCGCCTCGGAGCCGACGTGGAGCACGCACGCGCCACGTCGGACCTCGTGGTCGTAGCACTGCACAAAGGCATCGTGCACACGCCCGCCAGGCTGGCACCCTACGAGCGGCCACTCGCGGAGGCGGCGCTTGCGGCAGGCGCCGACATCGTCGTGGGGCACCACGCGCACATCCTGCGCGGCATCGAGATTCAGGAGGGCCGCCCGATCTTCCACGGCCTCGGCAACGGCTGCGTGGTCACGCATGCGCTCAGCCCGTCCCAGGACCATCCGGCCCGCGCCGCGTGGGCACGCCGCCGGCGCGAGCTGTTCGGCTTCGAGCCGGACCCGCGCTACACGCTGGCGCCGTTCCACCCGGAAGCGGTGCACGCGGCACTCGGAGTCGTCCGCTGGCGGGCGGACAGCACGCTCGAGGCGGGTGTGATACCGGTGTTCGTCGAGCCGCCGGGCCGTCCGGTGTGCGTGAAAGACGAGAGGGCAGAGGCCGTGATCGAATACCTGGAACGAATCGGCGCGGAAGCGGGGCTCCCGGCGCGAACGTGGCGACGCGAGTCGGCGGCGCTGTGGACGTGCACATGAACAGGATGCGATCCGTGCTGGCGTGGATCTGCGGCGGCGCGCTGCTGGTGGCGATGGTCACCGATACGCTCGCGATGCTCGGCCGCGCCGTGCACGTTCCACTGCTCGGCGCCATCGAGGTCGTGCAGACGGCGGTGCTCTTCGCCTCGGCCGGCGGGCTCATCGTCGCCGCGCTCGACAGCGCGCACGCGCGCGTTCATCTGCTCGTGAGCCGCCTGCCCGCGGGCGTGCGGGACGCACTCGCGCGTCTCCACGCGGCGGCCTCGGCGGTGCTGTATCTCGCGCTGCTCGCGGGCAGCGCGTGGATCGCCTCGGACCTCTGGAACGGGCACGAGGAGAGCGAGCTCCTGCTCATCCCGTACCGGCCGCTGCGCGTTGCACTGATCGGCGCGCTCGCGGTTCTGCTGGTCCACTCACTGACGCGCATTCGCGTGCGGCAGCGACCATGACCGGGCAGCCGCTGCTCGGGCTCGCCGGCGTGATCACGCTGCTCGTGCTGCTGCTCACCGGCATGCCGATCGGCATCGCGCTGGGGCTCGTCGGGCTCGGCGGGCTCGCGCTCACGCTCGGCCTCGAGCCCGCAGTCATCAAATCTGGAGTGCTGCTGTTCGAAACGCTGACGCGCTACGAGCTCGGCACGCTCCCGTTGTTCATGCTCATGGCACATCTGTGCTTCGCCGCGGAAGCCAGTCGCGATTTCTTCGACGTCGCCGCTCGCTTCCTCGGTCACAGGCGCGGCGGACTCGCGATCGCCTCGGTCGCAGGTTGCGCCGGCTTCGGCTCGATCAACGGATCGAGCCTCGCCACCACCGCGACCATCGGTCTGGTCGCGCTGCCGGAGATGCGCAGCCGCGGCTACGCGGACAGTCTCGCGACGGGATCGATTGCCGCCGGCGGGACGCTCGGGCAGATGATTCCGCCGTCCGGCGCGTTGATCGTGTTCGGCATCATCGCCGAGCAGTCGATCGGGGCGCTGTTCACCGCCGCCATCGTGCCCGGCATCACCCAGATGCTGAGCTATTTCCTCGTGATCGCGCTGTGGGTGCGGTTGCAGCCTGGCATCGCACCGCGCCTTCCCGGCTCGTCGTGGGCGGAGCGGCGTGCGGCGCTGCGGCGAATCCTCGACATCGGCGTGCTCGTCGTCGTAGTCACGGGCGGGATCGCCGTCGGCTGGGTGACGCCGTCGGAAGCCGCCGCCGTCGGCGCGGCGGGGGCCCTCCTGATCTGCTGGCTGCGCAAACGCCTCAATGGTCAGACGCTCAGACGCGCACTGGAGGAGACGCTGCGCACGAGTGGCCTCATCTACCTGGTGATCGTCGGTGCGCTGATCTTCTCCGCGTTCATCAGCGTCACGGGGCTCACGGAAGCGATCGGCACCTCGATCGCGGGTCTCGGTCTTGGGCCCTCGGGCACCATGCTGCTGGTCGCGGCGTTCCTGCTGCTGATCGGCTCGGTGCTCGACGGACTCGCGATGATGCTGCTCACCACGCCGATTCTGCTGCCTCTCGTGACGGGCTTCGGTCTCTCGCCCGTCTGGTTCGGCATCTTCCTCGTGCGCGCGATGGAGATCGGCTTCGTGCACCCACCGATCGGCATGAACCTGTACGTCATCCAGGGGGTGGCTCCCGACGTCTCGATCGGGCGCGTGTTCCGGGGCGTGCTGCCGTTTCTCGCCGCCGACCTGATCCACCTCGTGCTGCTGGCGCTGTTCCCCGTGATCGCGCTCGGGCTTCAGCACTGGCTGGGACGCTGACGATGGCGAATGCGCTTCAGGAGATCGACCGCCGCCTCGCTGATCCGCTGGCGCCGTTGCGCGGCCGAGCGGACGCCGTCGGGCTGATCGGTGCCGACATTCCGATCGACGTGTTGCTCGCGAGCGGGCGCCCTTTCGGACACCTGCCGTGGGATGCGGCAGCTCCGACCCCTTGGGCGGATCAGTGGCTCGAGTCGAGCTTCCCGTACTGGGCGCGCTCGATTCTCGAGCTGTGGCACGCGGGCGCGTTCGACGGCATGGGCACGGTGGTGTTCTCACGCGCCGAGGACGCGAGCCAGCGGCTCTATTACTACGTGCGCGAGCTGCAGCGGCGCGGCGCGCTGCGCGGCCCGGCGGTCGCGATGTTCGACGTCGCGCTGCTGCCGAGGGAGTCGAGCCTTGCGCACACGACTGCGGCCATTGCCGAGATCGCGACGGCGCTCGACACGCCGGTTGCGGACCTGGCGCGCGGAATCGAGAGTGCGAACCGGCTGCGCGGCGCGCTGCAGCAACTTCAGGCCGGACGTTCAGCCAACGGGCCGTTCTACGAGCGCGTCGCACGGGCGGCGCTCTGGAACGATCCGACGCCCTGGCTCGAGCACGTCGAGGCACCCCGAGCATCGCCGCCGACGGCGCGCGTACTGCTGGCCGGCAGCGCGCCGCCGGACGATCGACTCCACCGCGCGGCAGAAGACGCCGGCGCGTCCATCGTGGCGGAGGCGCACGTGCATGGCCTCGCGCGGCTCGGCGGGCCGCTGGCGCTCGCCGGGGATTCCCCCGAGCGCGCAATCGCGCGCAGGTTGACGGCAACGTCCGTGGGCCCGCGCGCGGTTCGCGATCGTGCACAATGGATCGTGCAGCAGGCGAGTGCCGCGCGCGCACGCGGCGTGATCCTGTGGCTCACGCGCGAGGACGAAGCGCTCGCGTGGCACGTGCCGGCACAGCGGCGCGCGCTCGAGGCGGCCGGCATTCCCGCACTCGTGCTGCCCGCCGCGCACTGGCGCGCCGACGATGGAGCTCTCGATCGAATCACCAGCTTCTGCCAAGGATTGCGCAATGCGCCCGCTTGAAGGTCAGATCGCGCTCGCGCTCGGCGGCATGGCGGAGCGGCCACTGTGCCGTTACCTCGCAACGCTAGGGGCCGAGATTCGACCTGCGCTGCCGGAGCAGCACTCGATCGCGGACGCGCACTTCCTCGTCGACGGGCTCGGCCTCGATCTGCTCGAAGACCGGGGCCTGACGCGCCGGCAGATCGAGGAGTGGAATCCGTCGCTCGTGCACGTCTCCGTATCGCCGTTCGGCAGCGGCGGACCGCGCTCGCGCTGGCGCGCGGGCGAGCTCGTGGCGTCCGCAATGGGCGGCACGCTGCGTCTGACGGGCGACGCCGACCGGCCGCCCGTGAAGGAGGCGCTCGACGCCTGCACGTTCCATGCGGAGATGGTCGCCGCCGCCGGCGCGATGGCCGCGCACTACTCACGCGTCGTCGCAGGCGGCCGCGGCCAGCACGTCGACGTCTCCATCCAGGAAGTGGCCTTCAGCCGCAACATCAGCGGCGTGCTCGCGTGGCAGTTCGACAGGCGCAAGCCGCATCGCGCCGGCGGCGCGCTGACGTACGGCAAGGTGGCCGTGCGCTGCATCTGGGCGCTCGCGGACGGCTGGTGCTTTCACAGCCTCATGACGGGGCGCTTCGGCGCGCCAGCGAACCAGGCGCTCTCCGACTGGATCGATGCGAGCGGGCTGCCGAATCCGCTGCGCGGCGTCGACTGGCTGCGCTACAACCGCTCGACGCTCGACGCCGCGACGCGCGCGGAGTGGGAGCGGGCCATCGCGGCGTTCTTCCGCACGCGCACGCGGGCCGAGATCCGTACCGAGGGAAGGCGCCGCGGCATCAACGCCTGCGCCGTCGAGGCGCCCGAGGACGTGCTGCGGGATCCGCATCTCGCGGCACGCGGATTCTGGAGCGAAGAGGGCGGCAAGCGAGTGCCGTCGCGCTTCGCGCGGCTGACCGAGGCGAGCGGCGCCGCTCCGCCGCCGCCGGCACGGCCCGCGCCCGCGCGCTCGGGCCCGCTCGCGGGAGTGCGCATCCTCGACTTCTCGTGGGCGCTGGTCGGCTCGATCACCACGAAGATCCTCGGCGATCTCGGCGCCGACGTGATCAAGGTCGAGAGCCGCACACGGCCCTGTCTGTCGCGACTCGACGTGCAGGTCGCGGCCTCCCGCGCCGACAGCCTCGACGACAAGCCGTGGTTCGCGCATCTGAACACCTCGAAGCGCAGCCTCGCGCTCGATCTGAAGCGCCCCGAGTCGCGCGAGATCGTGAACCCGTTGCTCGAGTGGGCCGACGTCGTCGTCGAGAACTTCTCGCCGGGAACCATGGAGAAACTCGGCCTCGGCTACGCGCAGCTGGCTGCGAGATTCCCAGGCCTCGTGATGGCCTCTGGCAGCGTCTACGGCCAGACCGGGCCGCTGGCCGCGGAGTGGGGCGTGGACGGCACCGGAGGCGCATTGTCGGGGCGCACGTTCCTGACCGGCTGGGCCGATCGCGATCCCGTCGTGCCCGGGGCCGTTCCGTACGGCGACGTGATCGTTCCCTATGTGATGGCGGCCGGCGTGATGGCGGCGCTGGCACACCGGCGCCGGCACGGACGCGGCTGCCACATCGACGCGTCGATGTACGAGATCTGCGTGCAGCAGATGGCGCCTGCAATCCGTGCCGCGCAGCGCGGGGAGCACTGGCACCGCATGGGCAACGGCGATCCCGACGTCCATCGGCAGGACGTGTATCCCGCGCGCGGCGAGGATCGCTGGGTCGCGATCAGCGCGTTCGACGCAGCCGACGCCGCGCGGCTGCACGAGCTCGCCGGCGACAAGCCGATCGAGGAGTGGACGCGCGATCAGGACGAGCACGCGCTCGTCGCCATGCTGCAGGCGCACGGCATCGCCGCCGGGGCTGTACAGGACGTGGAGGATCTCGTGGAGCGCGACACGGCGCTGCTCGCCCGCGGCGCGCTCATCGAGCTGCCGCATCCGAAGCTCGGCCCGTTCGGCCACGTGCGCACACCGCTCACGTTCTCGAGCGAGCGCGTGGCGCCGTATCGCGCGCCGGCGATGGGCGAACACTCGCGCGAGATCGCGCTCGGCCTCGCACGAGTCGATCCGCTGCGCTACGCCGAGCTCGAAGCGGCGGGGGTGTTCAAATGAGCGCGAGCCCAACGGCACGCGGGCGCAAGGACCTGGAGTGCACGGCAGCCGCCACGGCGTACCAGAAAGCCTTCGGCGCCGAGCTGCGCGAACGCGTGGTCGAGCGCGGCGAGCCATTTGCGGTGGCGCAGGCCGATACGCCGCACGAGATCTTCCACGCGCTCGACATCCCGATCGTTTCGAATCAATGGTGGTCCGCCTACATCTCGGCCAAGCGGCTGTCGGGCCGCTACTTCAAGGTGCTCGACGACGTCGGTTACCCGCCGAATCGCTGCGCCTATTGCTCGCTCGGTCTCGCGTGCTCGCTCGCGAACGATCCGGCCACCGCTCCGTGGGGGGGACTGCCGAAGCCCACGGTGCTGGTCGCGCGGCTCACGTGCGACTGCATCCAGCAGGTCTTCTCCCAGTGGGCCAGCGTGCTGCAGACGGATTTCTTCCCGATGGAGGCGCCTGCCTGGACCCGCTCGCTGCCGGAGTGGTACCGGCACTCGCGCGAGCGCTGGGACGAGGTGTACCAGCCGAATCGCATCGAGCTGCTGACGCGAGAGATGCGCGAGCTGATCGCGCTGCTCGAGCGCAAGACCGGGCGCAGGCTCGACCCTGCACGCCTCGAGGCGCTCATGGAACGCATCAACGAGCAGGAGACCTACCTCGCGGAGGCCGCAGAGATCGCCGGCAGCGCCCGACCATGTCCGGTGTCGATCATCGACCAGATGCCGAACACCATGATCCCGCAGTGGCACCGCGGCTCCGACTGGGCCGTCGCGCACGCTCGCCGCTTCCGCGACGAGGTGCGCGCACGCGCGAACGCCGGAACGGGAATCGCCGCGAACGAGAAGCTGCGCCTCATGTGGATCGGAGCGGGGCTGTGGCACGACACGTCGTTCTACCAGGCGCTCGAGGAGCGCCAGGGGGCCGTGTTCGTCTGGTCGATGTACCTGCCGTTCGCGGGCGCGCAGTACATCCGCAATCTCAAGGGACGCCCGCTCGAGGCGCTCGCGAGCCGCATCTGCTCCATGAACGAAGTGCTGCACCTGCCGCCGTGGATGAACGAGTGGATGGTCAGCGAGGCGAAGCGCTGCGGCATCGACGCGGCCGTGATGCTCGTGCCGCCGGACAACCGCCTGTCGCAGTCGGGAACGCTGCTGACGCAGGCGGCGCTGCGCGCCGCCGGAGTTCCCGTGCTGCTGCTCCCGGCGGACATGGTCGACGCCAAGGGCTGGGACCACGACAGCGCGGTGGGCCGCGTCGAGCACTTCCTGCGCACGGAGGTGCTGCGATGAGATCTCTGTGCCTGGCATTCGCGCTGCTGCTGGCCGCCTGCGCGCGACCGCCGGACACGGGCGTCACCGAGCTCGTATACGCCACGCCGTACAGCCCGAACCACCCGTTCAGCCGGGCGGACCAGCGCTGGATGAAGTTCGTCGAGGAACGCTCCGGCGGGACGCTCAAGATACGGCCGAGCTGGTCCGGCGCGCTCTTGTCCTCCGAGCACTCGCTGATCGAGCTGCGGCACGGCGTGGTGGACATCGGGCTCATCACGCCGATCTACGTAAAGGGCGGCGTGCACCTGATCCGCATGCAATCGGGTTTCTACAGTGGCGCAACGACCATCGAAGGGCAGGTGGCGCTCTATCACTGCATGGCGGCGGCCGACGAGGAATTCGACCGCGAGCTCGCGGGACTGAAGGTGCTGGCGGTGCAGGGCGGCACGCTGCCGGGGCTCGTCACGCGCGATCGCGCCGTGGCGTCGCTCGCGGAGCTGCGTGGCATGCGCATACGCGTGCCGACGGAGCTGTTGAACGTGATGCGCGCGCTCGGCGCGGACCCGGTCAACATGCCGATGGGCGACGTGTACTCGGCACTCGCCAAAGGCGTCATCGATGGAGTGATCGCGCCGACCGACACCTTCCGCTCGCTGCATCTGACCGAAGTCGCGCACTACTACACGCGGCTCGCTGTACCCCGTGGCGCCTACCCGGCGAGAGCGATGGGCCTCGCACGCTGGGAGCGACTCTCCCCGGAGCACCGCGCAGTGCTCGAGGCATCGATCGCCGTGTGGGAACAGGCGCTCGCCGACGAGAACCGGCGCGCGCTTGAGGAAGGCTGGCGGTTCGCGCAGCAGCAAGGTGTCGTCGAGACGCCCATCAGCGACGCCGATCAGCAGACCTTCAACCGGATGTACGTGGAGGAGGCCGAGCGCAACGCGAGCGAGCTTGCGCGGTACGGAATCGACGGCACGCGTGCGCTCCGCATCGCGCAGGCCAGCATCCGTGAGAACGGCGAGATCCGTTGCCAGGAGCGCGTGCCATGAAACCCGTGCTCGACGGAATTCGCGTAGCGGATTTCAGCCACGTCATGGCCGGCCCCTACGCCACGCATCTGCTTCGTCTGCTCGGAGCCGAGGTCATCAAGATCGAAGCGCCGGGGCGGGGCGATGCCATGCGTTACTACGGCGCGGACCGACGGTACGACGGCATGGCACCGGCCTTCATCGCAGTCAACGCCGGCAAGAAGTCGATCGTGCTCGACCTGAAGCAACCACAGGACCTCGATGCGGCACGCCGCCTCATCGCCCGCTGCGACGTGCTGATCGAGAACTTCCGTCCCGGAGTCATGGCGCGGCTCGGCCTCGACTATGCGACGGTTCGTGCGTCGAACCCACGCATCGTGTACTGCTCCGTGTCCGGCTATGGGCAATCGGGACCGCGCCGCGACTGGCCGGCAATCGACAACATCGTGCAGGCCACGAGCGGGATGATGAGCCTGGGTGGCAATCCCGACGCACCGCCCACGCGCGTCGGGTTTCCAGTCGTCGACACGCTCACGGGCCAGACTGCCGCGTTTGCGATCCTGTCCGCACTGCTGCGGCGCGAACGCGGCGGCGGCGGCGACTACCTGGACGTGGCCATGTTCGATGCGACGATGGCGTTCATGGCCTCGGCCGTCGTGCCGTATCTCGTGACCGGCCGCGCGCTCGAACGCACGGGCAATACGGGCTACAGCGGCCAACCCACGTCGGCGCTGTTCCTCGGTCGCGACGGGCGGTACCTCTCGCTCGGAGTCGTGCAGCAACACCAGTTCGAGCTGCTCGCGAAGCTGCTCGCGCAACCGCAGTGGCTCACCGACAGCCGGTTCGCGGATCCGGAGTCCCGACGCGCCAACGCCGCTGCGATGCAGGAATCGCTGTCCGCGGTGCTCGCGGCTCGCGACGCCGAGGAGTGGGAGCAGTTGCTCAGCGCCGCCGGCATTCCCTGCGGCGTCGTGCGCGAGATCGGCGAGGCCATGTCGCTCCCCGCGCTCGACGAGCGGTCGTTGCGCATACCGCTGCGGATCCCCGGATTGCCGAACCGCGAAGACGTGGCGGTGCTGGGCGCGGGATTCGTATCGGCGCAGGGCGGCACGGACGCGCTCGGGCGCCCGCCGCGCCTCGGCGAGCACACCGCCGAGATTCTGGACTGGCTCGCCGGATCGTAGAGGACTACGATCCGGCCCGCGTCATCACGCGCCGCGGTGACGGCTTTCGAGCTCGGCGACGACGTCGGCCAGCGACAGCTCGCGCAGGTGCAGCAGCAGCAGCAGGTGATAGAGCAGGTCGGCCGCCTCGGACGTCACGCGCGCCTTGTCCTGCGCTGCCGCCGCGAGGGCGAGCTCCACGCCTTCCTCGCCGACCTTCTGCGCCACTTTCAGAATGCCCTGCGCGGCGAGCTTCGCGGTGTAGCTGCCGTCCGGCGCCGAGCCGATGCGCTGCCGGATCACCGCCTCGAGCTTTTGCAGGAATGCCACGTCGGTCACGCGCCTTCTCCTGATTCCACGGGCCGGATCGCAATGCCGACGGCCGCGAGATACTGCTTCAGGTCCCGAATGTCGATCGCGGCCGTGTGAAACACGCTCGCGGCGAGAGCGCCGTCGACGTTCGCCTGCTCGAAGACGTCCTTGAAGTGATGCATGGCCCCCGCGCCGCCGGATGCGATCAGCGGCACGTGACTCACGGCGCGCACGGCGGCGAGCTGCTGCACGTCGTAGCCCTTGCGCACGCCGTCCTGGTTCATGCAGTTCAGAACGATCTCCCCGGCGCCGCGATCCTGGACCTCGCGCACCCAGTCGAGCGTGCGCCGCTCGGCGGCGCGCGAGCGGCTCGGGTCGCCGGTGTACTGATAGACGTGATAGTCGCCGTCACGCTCGAGCGTGTCGATCCCGATCACGACGCATTGCGAGCCGAAACGCCGCACGAGCTCGTCGATCAGATCCGGCCGCTCGAGCGCGGGGGAATTCACGGAGATCTTGTCGGCACCGAGATTCAGCACGGCTTCCGCGTCGGCCACGGTGCGGATGCCGCCGGCCACGCAGAACGGGATGTCGAGCACCGCTGCGATCCGGTTGACCCACGTGCGATCGACGGTGCGCCGATCGGGGCTCGCCGTGATGTCGTAGAACACGAGCTCGTCCGCGCCTTCGTCGCGATAGCGCGCCGCGAGCGTCATGATGTCGCCCACGACCCTGTGGTCGCGAAACTGCACGCCTTTGACGACGACGCCGTCGCGAACGTCGAGGCAGGGGATTATGCGCCGCGTAAGAATGGTCGTATCTCCTCTGGCGTGAGCCGCCCCTCGAGCAGCGCCTTGCCGGAGACCGCGGCCGCGGCACCCGCCGCCGCGAGCGCCGTCAGGTCGGCGGCGTTGCGGACACCGCCGGACGCCTGGAACTCGAGGGCCGGCCAACGCGCCGCGCAGTCCCGATACAGCTCCACGTTCGGCCCGGTCAGCGCGCCATCGCGGTCGATGTCCGTGCACAGCACGTGCTTCAGGCCCACCGGTACGTAGCGCTCGATCGCATCCGTGAGCGTCAACGCGGACGCACGGGTCCAGCCATGCGTGGCCACCATCGGCGTGCCGGAGTCGTCGAGTCGCACGTCCAACGCGAGCACCAGCCGTTCGGCCCCGTGCCGCTCGAACCATTGCGCCACGGTGGCGGGCTCGGTCACCGCCAGACTGCCGATCACCGCCCGCTCGGCCACGCCGAGCGCCTGCTCGAGGCTGGCCGCGGTCCGGATGCCGCCGCCGTACTGCACGGCCGTCCCGGCCGCGGCCTGCATGCTGCGAATGAGCTCGAGATTCACGGGCGCGCCGCGTTTCGCGCCATCGAGGTCGACCACGTGCAGCCACTTCGCCCCGAGCCCCCCGTACTGCACCGCCAGGGCCACGGGGTCCACGGGGTAGCGCGTCTCCTGATCGAAGTCGCCCTTGAAGAGGCGGACGCAGCGGCCGTCACGCAGGTCGATGGCGGGTATCAGTCTCATACGAAACAAAAGGTTATAGAGTTATCTGCAGAAAATTATCGAGGATCTGCGCGCCGAGGCGCGACGACCGCTCCGGATGGAACTGCGTGCCGAAGAAGTTGCCCTGTTCGACCACGGAGGAGAAGGGCTGCCCGTACACCGTCAGAGCCCGCGTATACGGCCCTGGCGGGGCCGCATAGCTGTGCACGAAGTAGGCGTAGGCACCCCGTGGCACGCCCTTCAGCAACGCGCATTCGCCCACCGGATCGAGCTCGTTCCAGCCCATCTCGGGCACGGGCAGCTCGGGGCTCGCGGGCAGGCGCCGGACCTCGGCGTCGATCACGCCGAGACACGGCGTGTCTTCCTCCTCGGAGCGGGCGAACAGCAGCTGCATACCGAGACAGATGCCGAGCACGGGCTGCGTGAGCGTCGGGATCAGATCGACGAGCCCGGCGGCCGCCAGCCGCGCCATGCCGGGCGCCGCAGCACCGACGCCCGGCAGGATCACGTGGCTCGCGGCCCGGATCCGGTCGCGGTCTTCCGTCAGCGGCACGTGGACACCCAGGCGCTCGAGCGCGAACTGCAGCGACGCGAGGTTCGAGCCGCAGGACGGGATGATGACCGGCTCTGCGCGCGTCACAGCTGCCCCTTCGTGCTCGGCAATTCGTCACCGCGCCGCACGAACGCCTGGCGCAGGCAGCGGGCCACGGCCTTGAACGTCACCTCGACCATGTGGTGGGTGTTCTCGCCGCGGACGCGGATGTGGATGGCTGCCCCCAGCGTCTCTGCCAGGGACCGGAAGAAATGCGACACGAGCTCGGTCGGCATCTCCCCGACGCGCTCGCGCGGAAACGTGCCCTCGAACACGAGGTAGGGCCGGCCGCCGAGATCGATCGACACTTCCGCGTCGGCTTCGTCCATCGGCAGCAGGAACCCGTAGCGCTGGATGCCGCGCTTGTCGCCCAGCGCCTCGCGCAGGGCCTGCCCCAGCGCCAGCGCGACGTCCTCGATCGTGTGGTGCTCGTCGACCGCGAGATCGCCCCTGCACTCGACCTCGAGCTTGAAGCCGCCGTGCTTGCCGAGCTGCTCCAGCATGTGATCGAAGAATCCGAGCCCCGTCTTCGCGCGCGGCTCGGCCTCGCTGTCGAGATCGACGCTGACGCGAATGTCCGTTTCCTTCGTGCGGCGCACGACCGTCGCCGTTCGCGGCCGGTCGACGAGCGCGCGCACGACGGCGTCCCAGGTCTCGGCGCCCGGCGCACCCAGCTTGAAGCCCTGGATGCCGAGGTTGCGCGCGAACTCGACGTCCACGTCGCTGTCTCCGACCATCGCGGAACGCTCGCGATCGATCGGCTCCGCGTTGACGAAGTCGCGCACGAGTCCAATGCCGGGCTTGCGGCATGCGCAGCGCGCGTCCGGCAAGTGCGGGCAGACGAAGTTGGCCGCGAAGCGGATGCCCTGCGACGCGAACTGTGCCAGCATGAACTCGTCGGCGCGCTCGAACGCGGCGCGCGGGAAGTCCGGTCCGCCGAGCCCCGCCTGATTCGTGACGATCACGAGTTGATAGCCCGCGGCCCTGAACCTCAGCAGAGCCGGGATCACGCCGGGCACGAGCCGTAGATTCTCGAGCGAGTCCATGGGCGCGCCCTTCGGCTCCGCGACGAGCGTGCCGCCCCGATCGACGAACAGGATTCTACGCATGGGTCGCGCGCTCCACGCCGGATACGGCCCGCAGCAGCTGATCGTTGTCCGCCGGTCGGCCGATCGTGATGCGGACGCAGTCCGCGAGCAGCGGGTCGTCGAACGTGCGGACCAGGATCCCCGCGCGCCGCGCGGTCTCGCGGAACTCCTGGCCGTCGCGCGTCCTGATCATGATGAAGTTCGCGTCGCTCGGGTACACGTGGAGCACCCCCGGTAAGTCGCGCAGCGCAGCCGAGAGCCGCTCGCGCTCGCGCTTGATCAGCGTCACGCGCTCTTCCGACACACGCAGGGAGTCCTGCGACAGCGCCTGCTGCACGAGCTCGATCGACGGCGTCGGGAACGTGTAGGGCGGCAGCACCACCTGCAGGAACTCGATGAGCTCCGGCGCGCCAACGACGAGCCCGCAGCGCACGCCGGCCAGCGACACGAACTTCGACAGCGTCCGCAGCAGCACGACGTGCTCGTAACGGTTGCGCAGGTCGAGGTAGTGGCCGCCCGTCGCGTACTCGTGGTACGCCTCGTCGATCACGACGAGTGCACGGCCCGCCGTCTCGCGGCAGACGCGCTCGATGTCCGCGCGCGCCATCGACTGGCCGGTCGGGTTGTTTGGCGAGCAGATGAAGACGATCTTCGTGGTGGCGTCGATCGCGTTCAGGATGCCGTCCACGTCGAGCGCGAAGTCGTTCGCGGCCTTCAGCGGCACGCGCACGATGCCGGCGTTCTGGATGCTCGCGTACAGCCGGTACATGTCGAACGTCGGCGGGCAGATCAGAATTCTGTCCCGGCCGGCCGTGCAGAAGCCGCGGATCAGCACGTCGATGGCTTCGCTGCTGCCGCGCGTGACGAGTATCTGCCGCTGCTCGATGCCGTAGTACTCGGCGAGCTTCACCTGCAGCACCGTGGGGCGCGGCGGCGGGTAAACGTTCAGGCCGCGATCCGACGTGTCGCCGGGCGAGCGCCATGGCGATTCGTTCGCGTTCAGGCGGATCATGCCGGGCTCGTAGGCGCCCGGCACGTACGGCCGGATACCGCGCAGCTCGGGACGTGCGAGATCGAGCACGCTCATCGGCCGCCTTCCTTCTCACCGGGACCGGCGTTCAACCGTTCCTTCACGGCCCACGCGTGCGCGTCGAGCCCTTCGAGTTCCGCGAGCGTCGTCGCCACGGGTCCGATCGCGCGGAGGCCGTCGAACGACAGCTCCTGCACCGTCATGAAGCGCAGGAAGTCCGGGACGCCGAGGCTCGAATACCGGCGCGCGAAACCGTAGGTCGGCAGCACGTGATTCGTGCCGCTGCAGTAGTCGCCCACGGACTCCGGCGCCCATGCGCCCAGGAACACGGACCCCGCGGATTGCACGCGCGGCAGCCAGTCGCGCGGCTCCTCGATCTGCAGGATCAGGTGCTCGGGCGCGTAGAGGTTCGAGATCTCGAACGCCGTGGCGAGATCGTCGACGACGATCGTGCTCGAATGCGCGAGCGCGCCTTCGACGAGCTCGCGGCGCGCCAGACGCGCCTTCTGCGTCGCAAGCTCGCGAGCGACGGCCTCCGCGAGTGCGGCACTCGTGGTCAGCAGCAACACCTGCGAGTCCGCACCGTGCTCGGCCTGAGACAGCAGATCCGAGGCGACGAACGCCGCGTTCGCGGACGCGTCGGCGATGACCAGCACCTCGGACGGCCCGGCCGGGAAGTCCCGCGCGGCGCCCGCCGGATCGCGGTCGACCTGGGCCTTGGCCTCGGTGACCCAGGTGTTGCCGGGACCGAAGATCTTGTCCACCTTCGGCACGGATTCCGTGCCATACGCCATGGCCGCCACGGCTTGCGCGCCGCCGATCTTGAACACGCGCTGCACGCCGGCCACGCGGGCGGCGTACAGCACGGCCGCATCGACGCGGCCATCGGCCTGCACCGGGCTGCAGAGGATGCGCGTCTTGCACCCCGCGAGCTGCGCGGGAACCCCGAGCATCAGCGCGGTGGAGGGCAGGGGCGCGCTGCCGGCGGGCACGTAGAGGCCCACGCTCTCGAGCGGGCGGGACACGCGCTCGCAGCGCACTCCCTCGACCGTGTCGACCACGATCGGCTGCGGCACCTGCGGCCTGTGGAACGCCTCGATGTTCGCGGCCGCCGAGCGGATCGCCGCGCGCTGACGCTCGTCGAGCCGTTGCTCGGCGGCGGCGAACTCGGCGGGACCCACCTCGAGCGAGTCGAGCGTCACGCGATCGTGTTGCGCCGTGAGCGCGCGCAGCGCCGCATCGCCCTCGCGGCGCACGCGTGCCACGATCTCCGTGACACGTGCGGCCAGGGCGGCGTCGTTCTTCAGCGCGGGACGCGCCAGTAGCGCGTTCTGCCTGTCGCTCGACAGTTGTTTCCAGATCTGCGGCTGCATATCCGCCTCTACGCCAGCATCTTCTCTACGGGCAGCACCAGCATCGAGCTCGCGCCGGCTTCCTTCAGCTGCTCGAGCGTCTCCCAGAACACGTTCTCGCGGCAGACCGCGTGCACGGCGACCTTGTCGTCGCGGCCCTCGAGCGGAATGATCGTCGGCGCCTCCGAGCCCGGCAGCAGCGCCGTGATGGCTTTCAGCGCCGAACGCGGCGCGTGCAGCATGATGTACTTGCTCTCCTTGACCTGCAGCACACCCTGGATGCGCAGCAGCAGCCGCTGCAGCCACTGGGCCTTGTCGCCCGTCAGTTTCTTCGGCGTCTGGATCAGCGCGGCGCGACTCTCGAGGATCGTGGCCGCCTCATAGAGCTGGTGCGCGCGCAGCGTCGCGCCGCTCGACACGAGGTCGCAGATCAGATCGGCCTTGCCGAGGCTCGGCGCGATCTCCACCGCACCCGAGAACGCCACGATCTGCGCCTCGACACCGTTGCGCTTCAGATAGTCGGCCAGGATGCGCGGGTACGTGGTCGCGATTCGCTTGCCCTGCAGTTGCTTCGGGCCCTCGAACGGCACACCCGCAGGCAGTCCGAACGACAGGCGGCACTGACCGAAGTCGAGCCGTCCGACTTCCGTGAACAGCTCCTTCTCGCCTTGCGCGATCAGCTCGAGGCGCCGCTCCTCGATGATGTTGAGGCCGACGATGCCGAGATCGCAGATGTCCTCCTGGACGAGACGGGGGATGTCGTCGTCGCGCACCAGCAGCACGTCGACCGGCATGTTCTCGCCGTAGCAGATCAGCTGATCCTTGCCGCGGGAGTAGCTGAGCCCGCAGCGCACGAGCAGCTCGAGCGAGTGGTCCGTGAGCCGGCCCGACTTCTGCACGGCGATCTTGATGCGCGAATCCGTCGTCAATCGCATGACACTCTCCGGCTCTACGGCGGCGTGAGCCGCTTGAGCACCGTCTGGTAGCCGCCGTTGCCGGCGGTCAGGAATCGAGCCACACGGCCGATCGTCGTGACCGACACGCCCGTGAGCTCGTGAATACGGCGATAGGGCAGGCCGTCCTGCAGGTACTCGACGACCGCCCAGCGGTCGATCAGTGCCTCGATCTCGGCCGGCGTGCAGAGATCGTTCAGGAACTGCTGGCACTCGGCCTCCGAGCGCAGGCTCAGGATGGCGCGATACAGGCCCTGTTCTGCGCGTGCCGCGAGACGCGCCGGCTGCCGCCGATGTGCTTTCATGGTCGACCTCGTGACACCATGCTAATGCGCTAATGTAATAGCGCGTTAACACATTAGCACGATCGGGATCGACGGGCAACCTCGGCCTCAGTGCGAGGCGAGATGCTTCAGCACGACGTCGGTGAATGCGGCCGTGCCGAGCCAGTCCCGCGCGCCCGCGGCCGCGATGTCGCGGGTACGGGCGCCGGCCTTCAGGGCCCCGGCCACGGCCGCCTCGATGGCGCGCGCGGCGGACTCGGCTTCACAGCTGTAGCGCAGCAGCATGGCCGCGCTCAGGATCGTGCCACAGGGGTTCGCAACACCCTGACCGGCGATGTCGGGCGCCGAGCCGTGGATCGGCTCGTAGAGCCCCGGACCGTTGCCCGCGCCGAGCGAGGCGGAGGGCAGGAGCCCCATCGACCCGGCCAGCATCGAGGCCTCGTCCGTCAGGATGTCGCCGAACATGTTCTCGGTGACCATGACGTCGAAGTCCGCCGGCCGGCTCAGCAGGTGCATGGCCGCGGCGTCGACCAGCAGGTGCTCCACCGTGACCTGCGGAAACTCCTCGCGGAACACGCGCGTCGCCACGTCGCGCCACAGCCGCGACGTATCGAGCACGTTGGCCTTGTCGACCGACGTGACCTTGCGCCGCCGCCCCATGGCGAGCTTGCCCGCTACGCGGCACACGCGTTCGATCTCGGCCGTGGTGTACTCGCAGGTGTCGAACGCGCTCTGCGCCGTGCGTGCGCGCTTGCCGAAATAGATGCCGCCCGTGAGCTCGCGGATCACCATGATGTCCACGCCCTTGAGCTTCTCCGGTTTCAGCGGCGAGGCCGCAGCCAGCTCGGGCACCGTGGTCACTGGACGCAGATTGGCGAACAGCCCGAGCGCCTTGCGGATCGCAAGCAGTCCCTGCTCGGGGCGATGCTGAACCGCAATGTCGGCCCACTTCGGACCGCCAACCGCGCCGAGCAGGATGCCCGCCGCGGACTTGCACGCCGCGACCGTGGCATCCGGCAACGGCGAGCCGGCGGCGTCGTACGCGGCGCCGCCGATCAGAGCGGGCTCGAACTCGAGCTCGAGCCGGTGACTCGTGGACACGGCCTTCAGAACGCGAACGGCCTCGGCAGTCACTTCGGGGCCGACGCCATCGCCGGCCAGAACGACGATCTTCCTGCTCATGCGTGCGCCTGCTCGTAGCGGCTGATGGCGGCGTTCTGCTCGAGCAGGTAGCCGAGCTGATCGATGCCGTTCACGAGGCAGTAGCGCGAGAAGCGATCGATCGGGAAGGCCACGGCTTTGCCGTTGACCTCGATCGTCGCGCTCGGCACGTCGATCCTCACGTCGGCGCCCGGATGCTCGAGCAGCCAGCGGTGTGTCGTCGCGTCGACGATCACGGGCACGAGGCCGTTCTTCAGCGAGTTGCTGCGGAAGATGTCGGCGATCTCGGTGCTGACGACGGCGCGGATGCCGAAGTCGAGCAGGGCCCACGGCGCGTGCTCACGCGACGAGCCGCAGCCGAAGTTGTTGCCGCCCACGAGCACGCTCGCCCCGCGATTCTCCGGCCTGTTCAGCGCGAAGTCCTTGCGATCGCGACCGTCCTTCTCGTAACGCCAGTCGGCGAAGAGATTCCGACCGAGACCTTCCTTCGTGGTCGTGGTCAGGAAACGCGCGGGAATGATCTGGTCGGTGTCGATGTCGTCGTTCGGAATGACGACGGTCTTCGAGACGATCTGTTTGACGGGTTCCATGGCTAGCCTGCGAATTCGCGCGGATCGGCGATCGCGCCTTTGACGGCCGCCGCGGCCGCCGTGACCGGGCTCGCGAGCACCGTGCGCGCGCCGGCGCCCTGACGACCTTCGAAATTGCGGTTGCTCGTGCTGACGGACAGCTTGCCGCTCGGTACCGTGTCGCCGTTCATGCCGATGCACATCGAGCAGCCGGGCTCGCGCCACTCGCCACCGGCGGCACGCACGACCTCGTCCAGCCCCTCGGCCTCGGCTTCGCGCTTGACCGCGGCGGAGCCGGGCACGACCAGCAGTCGCACGCGGTCGGCCACGCGGCGCCCGCGCAGGATCTTCGCCGCCGCACGGATGTCGCTGAGCCTGCCGTTCGTGCACGAGCCGATGAACACCACGTCCACGGGCGTGCCCAAGAGAGGCTTGCCGGCCTCGACCCGCATGTACGCCAGCGCCTTGCGGAACGCCGGATCGTCGTCCTGCGGCACGACGCCGTCGATCGGAATGACCATGCCGGGGTTCGTGCCGAACGTGACCATCGGTTTGAGCTTCGACGCGTCGAGCGTGACTTCCTTGTCGAACCTGGCACCCGCGTCGCTCGGCAGTTGCCGCCACTTCGCGACGGCCGCATCCCACTTCGCGCCCTGCGGCGCGAGCGGGCGACCCGCCATGTACTGATACGTGGTGTCGTCGGGCGCGACCATGCCGGCGCGCGCGCCGGCCTCGATCGACATGTTGCAGATCGTCATGCGCTGCTCCATCGACAGCGCGCGGATCGCGCTGCCGCGGTACTCGATGACGTGCCCCGTGCCGCCGCCGACGCCGATCTTGCCGATGATGGCCAGGATCAGATCCTTGGCGGTCACGTCGGCCGGCAGCGCGCCCTCGACGTTGATCGCGAGCGTCTTCGGCTTGCGCTGCAGCAGGCACTGCGTCGCGAGCACGTGCCCGACCTCGGTCGTGCCGATGCCGAAGGCGAGGGCGCCGAAGGCGCCGTGCGTGCTCGTGTGGGAATCGCCGCACACGATGGTCGCGCCCGGCTGCGTGGCGCCGAGCTCGGGACCCATGACGTGCACGATGCCGCGATCACGACTGCCGAAACCGCGCAACTCGATCCCGAAGTCCTTGCAGTTCTTCTCCATCTGCCGGACCTGCTTCGCGGCCGACGGCTCGCTGACGACCTCGAGGTCCTTCAGCGTCGTGACCGGCACCGTCGGCGTGGAGTGGTCGAGCGTCGCGAGGCAGCGGTCGGTGCGGCGCACGGGCAGCCCCTTCGCGCGCAGCAGATCGAACGCCTGCGGCGTCGTGACCTCGTGCAGCAGGTGCAGGTCGATATACAGAACCGCCGGCGTGTCGTCCGTCTCGGGAGTGACGACGTGCGAGGCCCAGATTTTCTCGAACAGCGACTGTGCCATGGCGGTCAGACGGCCTTGCGTGCGGTTTTCGTCTCGACGATCGGCTCGAGCCAGCCGAAGCGGTCCGCCGTGCTGCCGTCGAAGAGGCCGAAGAACAGCTTCTGCAGCCGCTCGGTGACGGGGCCGCGCCTGCCTTCGCCGACCGGAATCTTGTCGACGGAGCGCACGGGTGTTATCTCGGCCGCGGTGCCCGTCAGGAACACTTCGTCCGCGATGTACAGCAGCTCGCGCGGAATGTTCTGCTCGATGACCTCGAGCCCCGCGGACTGCGCGAGCTTCGTCACGCTGTCACGCGTGAGCCCGCCCAGGATCGACGACGCGAGCGGCGGCGTGTACAGCTTGCCGTTCTGAACCAGGAACAGATTCTCGCCGGCGCCTTCGCTGACGAAGCCCGCCGTGTTCAGCGCAATGCCTTCGGCGAATCCGAGCCGCCGCGCCTCGAGCGTCACGAGCGCGCTCGACAGGTAGTTGCCGCCGGCCTTCGCGAGCGCGGGCACGGTGTTCGGCGCCACGCGCTGCCAGGACGACACGCACACGTCCACGCCCTGCTCGAGCCCGCCATCGCCGAGATACGAGCCCCATTCCCACGCGGCAACCGACACGCTGGCCGGCTGCTCGATGTTGCCGGCCACGCCCATCTCGCCATAACCGCGAAACGCGATCGGGCGGATGTACGCGCCCTTCAGCAGATCGTTCTCACGAATTACGTCGCGGCACGCGCCGACCAGAGTCTCCATCGCGAAGGGAATCTTCATGCGATAGATCTTCGCCGAGTGATACAGACGACGGATGTGGTCCGTCAGGCGAAAGCCCACGGCGCCGTTCGGCGTGCCATAGACGCGGATGCCCTCGAATACGGACGAGCCGTAGTGCAGCGCATGGCTCAACACGTGAACGGTGGCCTGTTCCCAGGGCACCAGCTTGCCTTCGTGCCAGATGTACTTGCTCGTCTTAAGGGGCATCGCCTGCTCCTGCGCTCGTCGTCCGTCCTGGGGAATTACTCTTGCAGCCAGCTCATGCGGCCACGCAACGCCTTGCCGACCTTCTCGATGCGCTGATCGAGGTCTTCCTGCATGAGGCGCTTGTAGTTCTTCTGGCCGGTCTTGTTCTCCTCGATCCACTCGCGGGCGAACGTGCCGTCCTGAATCTCCTTCAGCACCTGCTTCATGTTGTCGCGCACGTGCTGGTCGATGATGCGCGGGCCGCGCGTCAGGTCGCCGTACTTCGCGGTGTCGCTGACGTACTGGTGCATCTTCTTGAGCCCCCCTTCGTGCAGCAGATCGACGATGAGCTTCATCTCGTGCATGCACTCGAAGTACGCGACTTCCGGCTGATAGCCGGCTTCGACCAGCGTTTCGAACCCGCGCACGATCAGCTCGGTCGCGCCGCCGCACAGCACGGCCTGCTCGCCGAAGAGATCGGTCTCCGTTTCCTCGCGGAACGTCGTGGACAGCACGCCACCGCGCGTGCCGCCGATGCCGTGCGCGTAGGCGAGGGCGCGCGCCTGGGCCTTGCCCGTCGCGTCCTGCGCCACGGCGATCAGGCAGGGCACGCCGCGACCCTGCTCGTACTGGCGGCGCACGAGATCACCGGGCCCCTTCGGCGCGATCAGCACGACGTCGAGATCCGCGCGCGGCTGAATGAGCTTGTACTGGATATTGAAGCCGTGCGCGAACAACAGCGTCGCGTTCTTCTTCAGGTTCGTCTCGACGTCCTTGTACAGCTGCGCCTGCGCCATGTCGGGCGCGAGGAACGCCACGAGCCCGACGCCTTTGACGGCCTCGGCCGGCGCCTTGACGGTGAAGCCATCGCGCTGCGCTTTCGGCGTCGTGTTGCCGTCCGGCCGCAGCCCGATGACGACGTCGTACCCGGAATCGCGCAGATTCATCGCGTGCGCGCGCCCCTGGCTGCCGTAACCGAGCACCGCGATCTTCTCGCCGCGGAGCACGCCCGCCTCGACATCCGATTCCACAAACAGCTGCATGGCTCTACCTCTTCTCAATGCTCAAACGTAAGCGCCTGGAAAAAAAAACCCCGCAGGCCTTTCGGGTGCGGGGTTTCGCTAGTGATGTTTCGTCGTCAAACCAAACGCCCGCACCTGTCGCGGTTCAGTACTACCGAGTGGGTGAGGCGGAAGGTTGTCATCTCAGTCTGATGAAAAGTGCGAACCGGCATCATCCAAGAAAAGCCCAAGGCATGTCAACGCTTTAGATCCCCGGACGGTTTTCCGGTCCGCCCGCGGGCGGCGCGCGGATCCCGTGCAAAGGCAGCGCCGGAGCGGCAGGTCACGATTCCGACCCGGGATTCAAGGCCCCTGCGGGCTATCGGATCGTCGGGACGCACCTATAATACGGCCGCGCCTTCGGTCGGAAGGCGCCGTCTGCATCCATCCCTCCCGACCTCAGGAGCACCATCACAATGACAATCAAAGTCGGCGACAAGATGCCGAAGGGCCAGTTCACCCGCATGGGCGCCAACGGCCCGGAGCCGGTTTCCACGGACGACCTGTTCCGCGGCAAGAAGGTCGTGCTGTTCTCCGTCCCCGGAGCATTCACGCCGACCTGCTCGGCCAAGCACCTGCCGGGCTTCATCAACAACTTCGACCAGCTGAAGGCGAAGGGCGTCGATACGATCGCCTGCATGGCCGTCAACGACGTGTTCGTCATGAAGGCCTGGGGCGAATCCAGCAAGGCCGCGGGCAAAGTCGAGATGCTGGCCGACGGCAACGGCGAGTACGCGCGCGCGCTCGGACTCGAGCTCGACGCGAGCAAGTTTGGCATGGGCCAGCGGAGCAAACGCTTCTCGGTCATCGTGCAGGATGGCGTCGTCAAGGCGCTGAACGTCGAGCCGCCGGGCGAGTTCGGTGTCAGCTCGGCCGAAGCCGCGTTGAAGCAGCTCTGAGCTGAGGGCGACGGGCGCAGCCACAGGGCAGCGCCCGCCGCCGCCTCATCCATGGCCATCACGCCTTTGATCGATGTCGGCGCCCTGCGCTCGCAGCTGGGGCGGCCCGGCCTGATCGTGGTCGACTGCCGTTTCACCCTGACGGAGCCCGCTGCAGGACGCGCGGCTTACGAGCGCGGCCACATCCCCGGTGCGCGCTACGCGGACCTCGACCGCGACCTCTCGCGGCGACCGACGCCCGCCGAAGGGCGCCACCCGTTGCCGGACCGCGCGGCGTTCGCTGCAAAGCTCGGGGAGTGGGGCATCGACGAAGACACCACCGTGGTCGCGTACGACGACGCGAGCGGTGCGATTGCGGCGCGTCTCTGGTGGCTGCTGCGCTGGATGGGCCATGCCGCAGTCCAGGTTCTCGACGGTGGATTCGCCGCGTGGCAGGCGGCGGAGCTGCCCGTCGAGAGGGCGCCACCGAGCG
>DASZSB010000103.1:0-7891 GCA_035548835.1 Gammaproteobacteria bacterium
TACATCGATCCGCTGCTCATGACGTACCGGCAGAAGAACGACTGGGGCGTCGCGTTCGTGTGCAACGTGATTCGCCACGGGCTCGGCGAGCCCGAGTGGGCGCCGGACGAAGTGCTGCTGCCGCAGCTGCCCGACGAGAGCGCAGCCGAACGCCGCGAGCGCGCGAGTCTGTTACGCGCGAAGGTGGTGGGCGGTCACGCGTGGGCCGGCATCCGTTTCGACGCTGCGGTGCTCGATCGCCCGATGAAGACGGCCGACGCCGTCATCGAGCGACTCATGCAGCACTACGGCAACCTGCAGCTCGCAAGTCTGAAGCCGGGCGACGAGCTCGATCGCCTGCGGCGCAGCATCGCGCAGCTCGTCGTGGAGGGCGACAGCAGCGTGGAGCGATTGGCGCAGAGCGTGGGGTGGTCGGTGCGCACGCTGCAGCGGCGCCTCACGGAGCGCGGGCTGAGCTACTCGGATCTGCTGGGCGAGGTACGAAAGACCCTGGCGCTGAATCTGCTCGAGAACCCGAGCTTGGGTCTGGCGCAGATCGCTTACTTGCTCGGTTACTCCGAGGTGAGCACCTTCAACCACGCGTTCCGGCGCTGGGTGGGGCGGGCGCCCGGGGATTACCGCAACTCGCGCGACGGTGGCGGTTGACCGCGCGTACGCAGCCGGGCTGAACGTGTCCTCGAGTACGTCGTAAACGGGGCTCGGCTCGTGCCGAGCCCCGCTGTTTCTACAGGCCCTTCTTATACCGGGCCGCGTCGTTCGGATCGCACTTCCCTTCGTCCTGCGAGAACTCGAGGTCGGGGCGGTGATCCCATTGCTGCGTCAGCGTGGCCGGCGCCGTGAGATACACCGGGTCTTCGACGGTGATCTCGTAGCGCAGGCGCGTGTGATCCGGAATCAGGGAGAGCCGCTCGACCGTGTGCTTTTGCGCGCTCGACGGCGTGTTGGCGCCGAGGCCCGACGGATTCGGCTCGTAGCCGATCGTATCGATCACGAGCGTCTCGCCGTCCCACCGGCCGATGGAGTGGCCGTGGCGCGACGGCTGAACGTTGGCGGGATGCTGCGCGTTCATGTGGATGACGCGGTCGACGCGGTCGCCCGTGTTGTCGAAGTTGATCACGACCTCGTCTTTCTTGATCTCGATCGTGCGCAGCTCGTCGAGCACCGCGAGGAACGGGACCGGCTCGACGTAGCAGAGCCCGTCGGCAGCCAGCTTCGACTGTGCGGCTCGGGCTTCCGGCGTCAGCGGAAAGCGCGCCATGGCGCCGAACCCCGCGCCGAGCGCAGCGCGGTTGGGTGCCCAGTGCCCCTCGAGGCTCTTGGCCGGCGTCAACGCACGCGTCCGGGTATTGGCCGCATAGAACGGGTGAATCTCGCCGTCCTCGGTCGTGACGTCGAGGATGCGGACCTGCTTGCCGAAGCCGCCGCGATTCGGATTGGCGCGCATCACGATCGGCGTGCCGGGCTTCAAGGCGTCGCGGTTGAGCCCGTCGACCAGCGCCTGCGTGATCCCCAAGCCCTCGCCTTCGATCTGCACGGGCTTGCCATCCGGGTCCGTGGTGTTGATGACCAGGTACATGTGCGGGTTCACCCAGTCGAATCGCGCCACGGTGCCCTTGAGCACCAGCTCCTTCGAGGTGTCGAACATGGCTTGGCTGTGGTGGGCCAAAGCCGGCGCGCAGAGCAGTGCGGTGGTGGCGAGCAGCGGGGCAGACAGGCGTTGCATGCGGGGACCTCCGAGAGGAAACCAGCCAGAATCATAGAGAGATCGCTTGGGACGGGACACAGTTACTATCGGTAATATCGGGAGCGACGTCGGTCGCCTGCCCGGTCCGAGGGGACGATTCGGTGGTCGTCCCGCAGAACGTGCCGCCCCCGCCACAGACGCCAGCTCACACCACGGGCACCGGCTCTGCACCGCGCGGTGCCTGGGGACGGCCCAGCGCGCGCAGCCAGCGATAGTGCGACCCGAGCGCCGAGAGCACGGTAGGGTTGTACCTGTAGCGCACGCCGAACTCCCGGCACGTCTCCTCGACCACCGGCGCGATGGCGGGATAGTTCACGTGGCAGATCCGCGCGAACAGGTGGTGCTCGATCTGGAAGTTCAGGCCGCCGAGCAGCCAGCTCGCTGCGCGGTTCCCGCGCGCGAAGTCGACGGTCGATTCGACCTGATGAACGGCCCAGGGTGCCGAAATGCGCCCCGGCTCGATCTCGAGGGGAAAGTCCGCCTCCTCCACGCAGTGGGCCAGCTGGAAGACCACGCCGAGCACGATGCCCGTGACCACTGCGGTCAGAGCGTATACCGCCGCCACCACGGGCAACGCGTGGGCTGACAGAGGAATCGCAAACGCGAACCCGAAGAACACGAGCTTGCCGGCGACGAATGCAGCGAGCTGCGAGCCGCGGGGGCGCGGGCAGTAGTGACGTTTGCCGAGGCGCCGCGTCAGGACGAGCCTGAAGTCGTCGTAGAGCTGCCACTTGACGACCATCAGGCCGTACAGGAGCCAGGCGTACCAATGTTGCCAGCGGTGTATCCAGAGGCGGCGGTGATGGGGAGTCAGACGACCGAGACCCGCGAGATCGACATCCGTGTCGTAGCCAGCCACGTTTGCATACAGGTGGTGGAACACGTTGTGCTTGAAGCGCCAGAAGTACGAGCTGCCGCCGACCATGTCGAGCGTCAAGCCCATGAGGCGATTGATCCAGCGGCGATCGGAATACGCTTCGTGATTCGCATCGTGCATGATGTTGAAGCCGATCGCGACGATCGTGAGCGCGAACGCAAACGCGAGCGGCACCACCTGCCACCACTCGCTCGCCACGAACACGAGCAGGGCATACGTGGAGGCGAAGGCCGCGAGAATGACCGCCGTTTTGAGGTGCATCTCGAGGCCCCCGCGCTCGGGTCGCCCCGTCGAATGCAGACGAGCCTCAACGCGGCGTCTGAGCTCGATCTGAAATGCGTTGTCGCTGCCGAACTTGAGTCGGTGATGCCCGGGAGCCGGCGATTGCGGGCCAGCGAGCGACGTAGGCGTGGGACGGTTCAGGGTAGGCCTTCGAGTGCATGGGGAGCACATCCGCTGTAGTGCCCGCACTCTACAGGGCGGCAGACGGCGCCGCTCGAGAATCTCGACCGACGAAATCACTCGCATCGATCTTCCATGGTACGCGGCCTTCGTCTTCGAACCGCGCACGCACATGCATCAGGTTCGCATCGACCGTCTGCGGCGGGCACTCGAGTGCGCGCCCCTGCGCTTCCATATCTTTATGCGCTCGAACCCGCCAGACTGACCGACGCTTCACCGCGCCAACACGAGGATCAGCTCATGAGCAGGACGCTTTGCGTGAACAGGCTGTCGCCGACGGCAAGAGCGATGGTGCTCGTGTGTGCTGCCGCGTTTCCGGCGCTCTTCGTCGCGTCGCCGGCGTCCGCGCAGCAAACGGCAGCGGTTCCGGCCAACGCGACCGCGCGACCGTACGCCAGAGGTTGGGTGTGCGACAGCGGCTATCGACAGATCAATGACGGCTGCGTAGCCGTGACAGTGCCCCCGAACGGCTATCTCAGTGCGTACGGCAATGATTTCGAGTGCAAGCGGCTCTTTCGGAGACAAGAGGATGTATGCGTGGCCCTCGTCATTCCGGAGCACGCGTTCGCCGAGGATTCCTCGTACGGGCGCGGCTGGCGCTGCGAGCAAGGCTATCGCGAATCCGGCGGCAAGGCCTGCGTCGCGATCGAGATACCGGCTCACGCGTTTGCGATCGATTCCTCACGCGGATCGGGCTGGCGCTGCGCGCGCGGCTTTCGCGAAGTGGGCGCGGGTTGCACGGCGGTCGTCGTGCCGGCCAACGCGTATCTCGACGCCAGTGGCACGAACTGGCGGTGCGAGCGTGAATTCAGGAGGGACGGAGCCGGCTGCATACCGTTGCAGATACCGGGCAATGCGCACATCACTTCGTCGGGAAACGACTGGACCTGCGATGACTTCTATCGCAGGAACGGTGATCGGTGCGTCGCAGAAACGCGCGCTCGCTGACGCCGCCGCCGTCGAGGTTGCGCCGGTCGCACGAAACTCACGGGCGGCAGGCCGGTACTAGGACGGGATGATGTTCGTGGGCGCCTGCGCGACGACCGCGAGCCGCGCTCTGTCCTGCGATTTCAGCAACTCCATCTTCATGGCTTCAACGGCATGAGTGACGGGCAGGGCGCCTTTCACTCCCATCCAGAAACGCTCGGCGGCGTGCACGTCGACCTGGCGCGACGTCTCGCGATTGCCGATCCTGACGCACAACAGAACGTGCTCGCCGGAGCGTTGCAGGCGAATCATGGTGCCATCGATCTGCTTGATGGGCTGCAGGGACGCGATAGGGTCTGTCTTCATGCCTGGCAGCTTACGCCTTTCGTTCGCCGCAAGCTGAGGTATCGACAAGCGAGCCCGCTCATGGCGGTCCGCGCATGCTCGGGAGTGCGCGGCAGACGGGCGCCAGGACGAGAAACGCGCGAGGGCAGCGCGGCGAACGGCTCGAAGACGCCGGCGCTGCGGCTCGCGCGCTCCGGCGTGCGCTAACCGCGGCGGCCGCCGAGCAGCCGGAGCAGCATCAGGAACAGGTTCACGAAGTCGAGGTACAGCGCGAGCGCGCCGCCGATCGCGTACGACCCCACTTGCGGCCCGTCCACCTGCAGCGCCATGGCCTTGAGCCGCTGTGCGTCCCAGGCCGTGAGGCCGGTGAACACGATCACGCCGCAGGCGGAGATCAGGAACTGCAGCGCGTCGTTGTGCCAGAACATGCCGATGACCGACGCGATGAGGATGCCGATGAGGCCCATGAACGCGAACTGGCCAAGACCGGTCAGGCTGCGCTTCGTGACGGTGCCGAACAGCGCGAGCGCGCCGAACATGCCGGCCGTCGTGAAGAATGCCGAGGCGATCGAGGCGCCGGTGTAGGCCAGCAGGATCAGCGAGAACGTCACGCCGTTCAGCGCCGAGTACAGCACGAACAGCCCGGCCGCGGTGGTCGGGGTCAAGGTGCTCGCGCGTGCCGAGATGAAGTACACGAGGCCGAGCTCCACGAGCACGATGCCGAGGAACAGGATCGGCTGCGTGGCGATCGCCCGCACCAGCGTGGGTTGGCCCGCGACGAGCACCGCGACCAGCGCGGTGACCGTCAATCCGACGAACATCCAGCCGTAGACGCGGCGCAGAAAGCTCGCGACGCGCTCGTCCGCGAGCGTGCCGCTCGCCGCGGCTCCGCGCATCAGCCCGAAGTTTCGTGGGTCGGCCATGGTGGTTCTCCTTGCTGTCTCGAAGCTCCTGCTCAAGTCTACGCCGATGGCGCCGCCGCGGGCCTACGAAATCGTAAGGTTCGCGGCTGGAACAGCCCCCGCCGGATTTGCTACGTTGCAGGGCAGGCAATACACGGCCGATTCGCGGCCCACGGAGCTCGAAACATGAAGCGTCTCCTGATCCCCGCACTGTGGCTGATTCTGGCGGCGCCGCTCGGTCTTGCTCAGGCCCAGTCCGGGGCGCCCGTCGCCGGGAAGGACTACGTGGAAATCCAGAACGGCAAGCCGCTCGATCCGGTCGACGGCAAGGTCGTTGTCGAGGAGTTCTTCAATTACGTGTGTCCGGCCTGCAACGGCTTCGAGCCGCTGTTCGTGAAGTGGGCGGCGAAGCTGCCCCCGTACGCCGTCGTGGCGCACATTCCGGCCACGTTCCGCGAAGATTTCAAACCCTACGCGCGGGCGTACTACGCGGCCCAGGCCCTGGGTCTCGTCGAGAAGACCCACGCCGCCGTGTATCAGGCCATCCACACGACGCACCAGTTGCCCGGCGAGGGAGAGAAGTCCGACGAGGACAAGATCGCGGCGTTCTACGCGGGCTACGGCGTCGACAAGGCCACGTTCCTGAATACGATGAAGAGCTTCGGCGTCAACGTGAATATCGCCCGCGCGACGGAGCATCTGAAGCAGAGCCGAGTGCAGAGCACGCCGACCATCGTGATCAACGGCCGCTACCTCGTGCAGGGCGCCACCTACGACGACATGCTGCGCACGGCCTCCTTTCTGATCGAAAAGGCGCACGGCGGCTAGCAAACGGCGCGCGCAGGTACTCTTGATTCTGTCGCGACGCACCGCGCCGCCGGCCGCGCGGTGCTCGGCGTTGAGAGGGAGCCATGAAGGTCCTCGTCGTCGACGTGGGTGGAAGCCACATCAAGCTGCTGGCAAGCGGTGAAGCCGAGCCGCGCAGGTTCGCGTCCGGCCCGCGGTTGAGCGCCGCGAAGATGGCGGCCCGGGCCAGCAAGGCCGCCGCCGATTGGCATTACGGTGCCGTCTCGATCGGGTATCCGGGCCCCGTGCTGCATGGCCGCATCGCCGCGGAGCCTCACAACCTCGGCAAGGGGTGGGCCGGCTTCGATTTCGAGGCGGCCTTCGGCCGCCCGGTCAAAGTCGTCAACGATGCCGCGATGCAGGCGCTCGGCGGCTATCGCGGCGGGCGCATGCTGTTCCTCGGGCTCGGCACGGGCCTCGGCACGGCCTTCATCGTCGACGGCGTCGTCGAGCCGATGGAGCTCGGGCACCTGCCGTACCGGAAGGGGACCTACGAGGACTATGTCGGCGAGCGCGGGCTCGAGCGGCGCGGCCGGAAGAAGTGGACCAGGCACGTGTTCGCCGTCATCGAGTCTCTGCGTGCTGCGCTCGAGCCCGACGAAATACTGGTCGGCGGGGGCAACGTCGACAAGCTCGCGGAGCTGCCGCCGGCGTGCCGCCGCGGCGACAACGCGGATGCGTTTGCAGGCGGCTTTTCCCTGTGGAACGGCGAATGACCAGCGAAGCTCATGGCGATGCTCCCGGCGCGCCCGGCATTCCGCCCACCTGGACGTCGAGCAGCAAAGACCTCGTCGGCACGAGCTTGGGGCAGAGCCGCGTGTGGTTCACGCTGGGGTTCGGGATCCTGAACGAGGTCTACTATCCCCGCGTCGACATTCCGCAGATTCGCGACTTGGGTTTCATCGTTGCCGACGGCAAGGGCTTCTGGTGCGAGGTCAAGCGGCTCGATGCGTACGAGCTGCAGGTCCCCGCGCCCGGCATTCCCGCGCCGACCGTCGTGCACCGGCACGAGCGGTTCGAGCTCGCGCTGCGGGTCGCGCCGGACCCGCGCCGCGACGTGCTGCTCGTCGAGGTTGCGCTGCGCGGCGACGCGGACCTGCGGCCCTACGTTCTGCTCGCGCCCCACCTGGGCGGCACCGGCTGGGACAACGTGGCCGCTGCCGGCGTGCACTACGGCCGCAAGGTCCTGTGGGCGGAGCAGGGGCCTTTCGGGCTCGCGCTCGCGGCTGCCGATGGCGCGCAGGGCGAGGCGCTCGGCCGCGGCAGCGCGGGCTACGTCGGTTGCAGCGACGGCTGGCAGGACTTCGCCGCGAACGGCTCCATGACGTGGACTCACGAGCGCGCCGGCCCCGGCAACGTGGCGCTGCAGGGCGAGCTCGCGCGCGAGTGCGTGCTGGCGCTCGGCTTCGGGCCTTCGCGCGGCGCGGCAGCGTCGCTCGCGGCCGCGGCGCTGGCGCAACCGTTCGCCGACGTCTGGGCGGAGCACGTCGCGGCCTGGCGGGACTGGCACGCGGGCTGCCAGAGCCATGCGCGCATGGCGGCCGCTCGGCCGGAGCTCGACGCGCAGGTCGCGATCTCGCGCATGGTGCTGCGCTGCCACATGGACAAGACTCATCCCGGCGCCATGGTCGCGAGCCTGAGCGTGCCCTGGGGCAATGCCAAGGACGATCGGGGCGGCTATCACCTGGTGTGGCCGCGCGATCTCGTCGAGTGCGCCACGGCGCTGCTCGGCGTGGGCGGCGATGCCGACGCCCGAGACGTTCTGCGCTATCTGATCGCCACGCAGCA
>DASZSB010000104.1:0-51779 GCA_035548835.1 Gammaproteobacteria bacterium
GACGTCGACCGCCGGCTCGAGGTCGGCCGGGTTCGGCAGCGCACCGCGCTGACGCGCGGGCTTCTGTGCCGCGGCATCGGGCGCCGGGCTCGTGGTTTGCGCCGCCGCACCTGCCGCAGCGACCAGCAACGCGATCGTCAGCAGTGTTCTCATGGCGCATCCCCTTTCGCGACTCGCGCGGCGTCATTGCCATTGGCGTTGCCGGTGCGCCGCCGCAGATCGACGATCCACCGTCCGACAGATTCGTCGGGTGCGGCGAGCGAGCCCTGATACAGCTCGTACTGCTCGAGCGCTTCGGCCGGCCGGCGCAGGTAGATGTCGAGCAGCACACCGAGGTTGTAGTGCGCCAGCGCATGATTCGGATCGGTCGCGAGCGCCTTGCGATACGCCTGCTCCGCCTCCTGGAACTTGCCCTGCTCGCGCAGCAGGATGCCGAGCTGCGTGTTGGCTGCCGCATGTCCGGGATCGATTGCGAGCGCGCGATCGAGCGCCGCGCGCGCATCGTCGAGGCGCTTGTCGTGCAGGTAGACGATCGCGAGATTCACGTGCGGCCCCGCATACGCGGGATATTCCGCCGTGAGCTGCTGCAGCTCGATCTCGGCCTGCAGCCAGTTCTGCTCGCGCATCGCGCCGAGCGCGCGCGCGTACGTCGCCGCGGCCGCCTCGGGGATGGCCTCGACGGCCGGTGCGGGCTCCTGCGCGGGCGCCCGGTCGCCGCGGCGTTCGCGTTTGCGCGCGCCGTCACCGTGCGCATTCGCCGCCTTCGCCGCGGACTCATTCTGCGCAACGGCCGCGGCCGGTGCCGCGCGTGCCGGTTCGGCCGTCACCGCCGTGGGCCTCTCGACGGCAGCCTGCTTCGGCGTCGACGCGCCGCACGCCGCGAGCAGGAACGCGCACGCCGCGGTCACCCCGCCGCGCTTCAGGCTATGCCGGCTCCGGTCAGCGAATGGCTTCGACAAGGCTTTCTCCAATCTCTGCTTTCGCATACCGCCCCGGCATGAGCTCGACGAGCGCCGCGAGGCTCTTCTGCACCCACTGGTCGTACAGGCCTTCGGCCGTGCGCGCCGCGTTCGTCTCGTGCAGCTTGATGGCCTGCTCCTCGAATGGGAACGCCTGCTCCTCGAGCAGGATGTTGTACTGCTCGAGCTCGTCCTTGTTCAGCTCGCGCGGCCGTTCGGACGCGTACAGATCCTTGCTGAGCGTGTGATAGAGCTCCGCGATCTCGTAGTTGGCCGCCGTCGTGACCTCGGCGACGCCATAGTCGGCCGCCTTGCCGTAGGCGGCGAGAGCGGCCTCCATGCGGGACTTCTTGGTCTTCAGGCTCTTGTCGAGAGGAATCACGAGCTTCGCGCTGCGGAACGCGTCGCGCGTCGGCGCCGCCAGCTCGAGCTGCGCCTTCGCCGCGAGATACTTCGTGCGATCTGTGCGTTCGGCGCCCGCGCCGGCGTCGGCCGTCACGAGCTCGTGCAGCCAGCGCTGCCGCTCCGTCTCGTTGCCCGCCTTCACGGCGAGATCGAGCAGCTTCTGGCGCGCTTCGACGGCCTCGCCGACCGGGTGCGGATACCGCTCCACGAACCTACCGTAGGCCGTCGCCGCGGCGGCGTCCTGGTTCGTCTTGGCATAGAGCTCGGCGGAGCGCCACAGCGCCTCGCGCTTCACCTCGGGGGTGCCGTCGCCGTTCGCGATGCGCTCGAATTCGCTCGCCGCCCGTGCGCTGTTGCCGGATTCGACGTAGGCGACGGCGAGCTTGGCGGTCACGTCGGCCGCGAGCTCGTGCTGCGGGAACCGGCTGCGGAAATCCTCGAGCACCGTCGTCGCGCGCTGCCAGTCGCCCATCTGGATCAGCGCGGCGCCGGCGTCGTACTCGGCCGTCGCACGGATCGGCGACGTCGGCGCGGCCTGGCCCACGCGCAGGAAGTGGGTCACCGCGACATCGAGCTGACCCGCGGTGCGCGCCTGCTCGCCCTGCTTGTAGACAGAGGACGCGATGCGCTCCACGATCTCGCCGTGCTGCGGATCGCTGGCCGGCACCAGACCGATCAGCGTCGTGTAGGCGGTCTCCGCGGCGGCGAAGTCCGCGAGGTCGAAGTTCGAGTGGGCCACGACGGTCCACGCCGTGCGCTGCAGGGCCGGGGCCGCCGGCGGCGTACGCGCCACGACCGCACGGCCGACGTCGCGCGCGCGGGCGAAGTCGCCGAGAGCGTACAGCTTCTCGGCGGCGTCGGTCTGCACGCTGGCCGCCTTCTCGTGCATGGGATACGCGTCGACGAAGCGCAGCGCGCTCTCGATGCCGCGGCGATGCCAGTCGGTCTTCTCCGCGCCCGTCAGCTGTTCTTCCTGCTTCGCATAGGCGAGCAGCGCGGCGTAACCGGCCTCGCCGCCGTGCGCGTGGAACGGGTACGCGTAAGCGGTGCGCTCGTATTCCAGCGCCGCGTCGCGGAAGTTGCCGCTCTCGAACAGCACCTCGGCCAGCAGGAAGTTCGTCTCGGCGGCGTTCTGATCGTCCGGGAACGACTGCAGGTACGTGCGGTACCAGCGCGCCGCCGCCGCGTACTCGGCCGGCGCGTGCGTCTTCTGCGCCTCCGCATGATGGTACGACGCGAGATCCGTGACGTTGCTCTTCAGGTGGCCGACCACTTCGGGCTGCTGCGCAAACGTATAGCGCGTCCAGTACGGGCTGCCCGGCCCGTAGGTCTCGACGAAATTCTGCTTGCCCTCAAGCACGAGATCCGCGTAGCCGCCCTTCTTGAAGGCTTCGATGACCTCCACCTGGAGCAGCGGCGCTTTCGCGTGGTACGGATCGAGGTCGACGAACGCGTGATACGCGTCGGCCGCGTCCTGGTAGCGCTCCTGCTCGAGATAGAGATCGCCGAGCCCCGTGTAGGCGAGGAACGCATACGGGCGCGCCCCGTGACGCTTGAAGTACTGCGACACGGACTTCGGTCCGTCCATGTACGAGAAGCCGATCGCGAGCACCCTCAGGGTGTCGTCGACCAGTTCCTGCTGCGCCCGGCCCATGGCGCCGTAGATCGCGGCCGGATCGCGGTCGCCGCTCGCGTCGTTGTCGGTGCCGAGCTGCCGATCGAGCAGACCGAAGAACGAGGCCAGGCTCTCCTCGTACTGTTGCTGCTTGAACAGCGACCAGCCGTGCTTGTAGAGCGCCTGCTCGTAGAACATCGACTCCGCGCCCTTCTCGAGCACGCGCGCGTAGGCACGCTCCGCGTCGCGATAGCGCTTCATGACGAACAGCGTCTCGCCGCGGCGGAACTGTGCCTCGTCGATGTGCGCGGTGCGCGGATACTTCGCGATCAGGCGGTCGAGCGTCGCGAGCGACTCGTCGATGCGCCCGTCCGCCTCGTACGCCCGCGCGAGCTGGTACAACACGAGGTCGTTCTTCGGGTAGTTCGGGTACGTCGCGAGCAGCTTCTGGTACATCTCGATCGTGCTGCCGACGCTACCGATCGACTGCACGTTGGCCTGCAGCTGCTCGGCATCGACGGTGTCGAGCTGCAGGTCGGCGAGCCGCCGCATGGCCTCCGCCTTGAGCTGCGGGTCGTCGGATGCCAGGTCGAGGAAGGCGCGGTAGCTTTCCATGGCCTTCGCTTCGCCGCCGTCGATCGGCGCCGACGTGTCGACCTCCACGTCGCGAGCGTCGAGATCCTGGATCGTGCCCGTCGGCTCGTCGTGATGCCGGCGATGCTCGCGATCGCGATGCCCGAAGGGCCAGATCGCCGCCAGCGTTATGAACACGAGTGCCGGCGCGTTGATCATCGCCCGCCCTCCGCGGCCACGGTGGCCCCCGCCGGGTTCGGGGACGCCGGCTGCGCAGCCGCGCGATCGTAGAGCGTGGCGAGCGAGAAGCGTGCCTGCACGAGGTAGGTGTTCAGCCGGTCGCGCTGCGCCTTCAACTCGGCCACCGCGAGACCCTGCAGGTAGTTCTGCTGCTTCACGAGGGCCGCCTGTGCGCTCGTCTGCAACGACTGCACGCGCGGGGTCAGCGCGCCGATGCGCGCGCTCAGCGCACCGAACTTCTGGGGCCAGTCGTCACGCGCGCCCGACACCTGCCTGTGCCGGCGCTGCGCCTCGCGAAGCTGCCGATCGAGATCGGCGAGACTCTTCCTCTCGGCCCACAGACGCGCCTTGTAGTCGCGCTGCAGGTCCCAGAGCATCACGCCCTTGAGGAAACGCTGCTTGTCGCGCAGCTCGTTGCTCTCGTCGTCGTTCGGCAGGGCCGCGAGCTTCGGCTCCATCGCGACGAGCGCGCGCCAGTTCTCCTGCTCCTTCGGAGTCCCGAGGGCCTGGACGTCCTCGGTACGTTCGATGGTCTGCAGCTGCGAATCGAGCTGCAGGCGGTGCGCGACCATGGCGTTCAGGTCCACGCCGGCCAGGCTCGCGTCTATCTTCGGACGCCGCTGCTCGTAGGCGCGCTGCCGCGTGTCGAGAATGTCGTCGAACGCACCGAGACTCTCCGACCAGTGCGCCAGATTGCGATTCAGCTGCAGCAGGTCGCGGTAGTTCTTCAGGCCTTCCTGGAAGTTGTTGCTCGCGAGCAGCTCGTACAGGTACCGGCTCTCGATCGTGTCCGGCACCTGCTCGAGCCGCCAGTACCAGCCCGATTCGATGCTGCCGGAGTCGGCGCGCTCACCGAGCAGGTCGGTGATCAGCTTGCCGCCTTCGATGCTGTCGATGGCCTGCGTCAGATGCGCGATCTCGGTCGTGAACGCCGCGATCGCGTCGTTGTAGTGGTCGGCGGCCTGCTTGTCCGCACCTAGACGCGCGAACGCGTACGGCACGGCCAGCAGCGATTCCTGCACGGCGGAGTCCAGCACGTCGCGGCTGCGCAGCTCGAGCCACGGCGCGAGCGCCCCACGATAGTCGGTGCTCTCGGCATCCGCCCAGCCGACGCCGAGCAGCGCCTTGTTCGAGAAGGGCCCGGTCAGGCGCACGCGCTGCAGCGACGGCTTCGCCTCGACCGGCCGCTGCGCCTGCAGCCAGGCATAACCGAGCGCCACGTTGGCCTTGTCGCGCAGCGCCTCGAGCGCCGGAGTGTCCGGCTCGATCTGTCCCACCTGGTCGAGCACGGCCGCGCCGGCTTCCACCTGGCCCAGGCGCACGAGCGCCACGCCGATGTTGTACTTCGCGTAGCCGACCCAGTCGTCGCCGGGCCGCTTCCAGCTCTGCAGGACGTCGAGCGCCTCCGCGAACCGCTGCTGGTCCATCAGGACCTGGGCTTGCAGCATGTGCCGCTGCGGCGCGAGGTCCTCCGGCAGGGAATCGCCGATGCGCCCGAGCGCGGCCTCGGCCTGATCGAGATAGCCGCGCTGCTCCCAGATCTTCGCGAGGAAGAACCACGCACGGTCGTGAATCGCGGGATCGACCGACTGCTGAAGCACCCGTTCGAAGATCTGCCCGGCGAGCTGATGCTGGCCGTAGGAGAGGTACAGCGCCCCCGCCATCAGCTGCTCGTCGGCCGCGTGGTGCTTGAGCTCGCCGCGCTCCTCGGCGGCCAGCAGGCGCGTCAACGCGGAGAAGTAGTCCTCCTGATAGAACTTGAACAGCACCTCGCCATAGGCGAGGTCCTGCACGACGATCGAGCCGTGGTAGCGCTCGCTCGCCCCGGCCGCGCCGCCGACGAGCACGGCCGCGAGTGCGGCCGCGAGTGTGAGGAGGCGCGTCGTCACCGACTACTCCCACTCCTTGACGACGAACTCGGGCTGCTGCTTGCTCGTGCGGTCCGAGATCGTGAGCTCGATGTATTTCGGACCGATGCCCTTCTCGAACTTCACGGACGCCGCACGACGGTAGTCGCGCGAGTGCGGGCCACCGCCGGTGAACACGGCCACAAGCTCGTGCTCGCCCGCTTTCAGGTTGCCGATGTAGAGCCGCTGCACTCCGCCCTTGATCAGGGCGGCGGCCTCCCGCTCCGTGTACAGATAGTTCGCGACGTCCTTGTTGTCGATCTTGAGCTGCACGGTGTCGAGGCCGAAGAACTCGCCCACGTCCATCGAGACGAACACGGCCGTCTGCGTGTTCGAGGGGAACAGCAGCTCCTCCTCGAGCAGGAACAGGTCGCGGTTCAGGTCCAGCACCTGCTTCTTCAGGTCCTGCACGTCCCCGTCGAGCGTGCGGAACTCGGCGCGCTCCTCGGCGCCCTTGTCGGCGCGGGGCGCGAAATCCGGGGCTGCCGCTGCGACCTTCTCGCTCGCGGCCTGCTGGCCTTCGGCCTTCTGTGCCATGGCCGCGGAGCCGAGCGCGAACGCGCACACCGCAAACGACACCGACACGATCCACCTTGCTGCCATCTTTCGCTCCAACCGCCGTTCCACACGTTCACCGCGCCGCACCGGGGGCTCACTCGCGCAGCAGCGCCTGCACCCGATCGAGATACTGTTGCTCGCTGCCCCGGCGGAAACCTTCGAACACCTCACGCACCACACCGCCGCGATCGATCAGCACCATGACCGGCATGCGATCGACGGCGTAGAGCTTGCCCACGTCGCCCGCAGAGTCGTTCAACACGGGGTACTTCGCCCCGAGGCGCCCGGTCATCGCTTCCGCCTGCTTGCGATTCTGATCGAGGCTCACGGCCAGCAGCTCGACGCCGGCCTCCTGATACCGGTCGTACATCTCGCCGAGCTGCTCGAGCTGCGCGCGGCAGTCGCCGCACCACGTGGCCCAGAACGCCAGCATCACGATCTGGCCGCGATACTCCGAGAGCCGCAGGTTCTGCCCCGTGAGGCTCTTCAGCACGAAATCGGGCGCCGCCGAGCCTCTGAGACCCGTGGCGGCGGGCACGGCGCTCGCGACGGCAAGCAACGCGGCGAGCGCGAGTCGGCTCCGTACTGCTGCTTGCGGTCGATTCATGAGCGCAGTCCTTTGCATACGCGTCGCACCGCGCGTTGAGTTCCGAAGCGCCCGGCGCGGTCCGTCGGGCCGCAGCCCGCTGCAATCACGCCAGGGGAGACATAATTTCCACGCGGCGCCGCCACCATATTTCCTCGTGCTGCCATGGGTCTATGAGCCAGGTCTCATCTCACCGGCAGTGCGCCGATACCGGGAACGGGAGCACGTTCCGTGCCACGGGCATGGCGGGAGCCTCGAAGCCGCGCCGTTCCTCGCTTCTCGAGCGTGCGCGCGCCGCGCGGCGGCGCGCAGTTGTCGGCACTCGGCTACAGCCGCACGGCTTGCATTCCGCCAAACGCTGCGCCGCCCGCACTTTCGCGTGTCGCCGCCCGGCGACACCTCTGACGCGCCGGGAAGGACGCTGCGTTGCGCTCGTGTTGAAGCCAGTCAGCGGCGCGGAGAGCGGCGCACCGCGCAAGCCGGCGCCGAGAGGGTCGAACGAGTGACGTGCGTGCGAGGGGCCGCTCGCGGGACCGTCTGCGCACAGGGCCGCGATCTGCATCCTGCAATCGCGGCACTTCCGCCATCCCTGGCGGTCGGATCTGCGCAGCCGAGCCGCAGGGAGGCGATTTCCGGCGTGTCCCACGAGCGGCCCCTCGCGCGCACGTCACGGCTGCGACACGCTCCGAAGCGCCGGCGGAAAAGGAACGACGACTCCTAGCCGACCCAGGCCCGGGCGTTGTCGAAGAGCTGCTGCCAGGGCGAGCACTCGCCCCAGTCGGCCGGGTGCCACGACATCTGTGTCGTGCGGAACACGCGCTCCGGGTGCGGCATCATGATCGTCACGCGGCCGTCCGCGTTGCTTAAGCCCGCGATGCCGCGCGGCGAGCCGTTCGGATTCGCCGGGTAGCGCTGCGCCACCTCGCCGCGATTCGTCACGAAGCGCAACGACGTCAGCGTCGAGTCGCAATGCGCGAGCGCGTCGTCGGACGCGAACGCCGCGCGACCCTCGCCATGCGCCGTCACGATCGGAATGCGCGAGCCCGCCATCCCCTTCAGCAGCACCGACGGGCTCTCGACGACCTCGACGAGGGACAGCCGCGCCTCGAACTGATCGGAGCGATTGCGCAGGAACCTGGGCCAGCTCTGCGTGCCCGGGATCAGCTCGCGCAGCGCCGCCAGCATCTGGCAGCCGTTGCACACCCCGAGGCCGAACGCATCGGGCCGCGCGAAGAACTCCGTGAACATCTTTCGCACGCGGTCGTGATAGAGGATCGTCTTGGCCCAGCCTTCGCCCGCACCGAGCACGTCGCCGTACGAGAAGCCGCCGCACGCGATTACGCCGCGGTACGCGTCGAGGCTCTTGCTGCCCTCGAGCAGATCGCTCATGTGCACGTCGTGCGCCTCGAAACCGGCGCGATCGAGCGTCGCGGCCATCTCGCGCTGGCCGTTCACGCCCTGCTCGCGCAGCACGGCCACCTTCGGACGCTTGCCGCGCGCACCCGCGCGCTTCTCGCTCGGCAACGGGAACGTGAGCTTCGCGTTCAGACCAGGATCGTCAGGATCGAGCGCGCTTTCGTACGCTTCGCGCGCGCACTCGGGATCGTCGCGCAGGGCCTGCATGCGGTACGTGAGCTCCGACCACTGGCGCTGCAGATCGACGCGCGGCGCACGATACAGCTCGGCGCCAGAGCGGCGCACGACGATCTCGTCGTGCGCGGCCACGCGCGCGACGACGGCGTTCACGAGCCCGTGCTTGCCGAGCACGCGCTGCACGGCCGGCAAGTCCGCGTCGCGCACCTGCACGACGGCGCCGAGCTCCTCGGCGAAGAGATACGCGATGGCATCGTTCGCACCGGCGGGCAGCTCGACGTCGAGGCCCGCGTGCGCCGCGAACGCCATCTCGGCCAGCGTGACGAACAGGCCGCCGTCGGAACGATCGTGATACGCGAGCAGCAAGCCAGCCTCGCGCAACTCGCGCTGCGCCGCGAACAATGCGATCAGCCGCTGCGGATCGTCGAGATCCGGCGGCACGCCGCCGTACTGGCCGTACGCCTGCGCGAGGCACGAGCCGCCGAGCCGCAGCGCACCGTTCGCGAGATCGATGAGCACCAGCGCCGAGCCCGGCTCGCGCGCGAGCTCCGGCGTCAGCGTGCGGCGAACGTCGCGCACGGGCGCGAACGCGGACACGATCAGCGACACCGGCGCCGTGACGGAACGCTCCTTGCCGCCGTCATTCCACACGGTGCGCATCGAGAGCGAGTCCTTGCCCACGGGCACGGCGATTCCCAGCGCGGGACACAGCTCCTCGCCGACGGCTCGGACCATCGCGTACAGCGCGTAGTCGTCGTTCGCGTGCCCCGCGGCCGCCATCCAGTTCGCGGACAGGCGGATGTCGCCGAGCGCTGCCACGTCGGCCGCTGCGATGTTCAGCACGGCCTCGGCCACGGCCAGGCGCGCCGACGCGGGACCGTCGTGGATAGCGACCGGCGTGCGCTCGCCCATCGCGAGCGCCTCGCCCGTGTAGCCCTCGTACGAAGACGCGGTCACGGCCACGTCGCTGACCGGCACCTGCCACGGGCCCACGAGCTGGTCCCGGGCCACGAGGCCACCCACGGTGCGATCGCCTATATGAATGAGAAAGCTCTTGTCGGCCACGGCCGGGAACGCGAGCACGCGCTCCACGGCCGCGTCGAGCCGCAGCGCCTCACGCCGCCACGCCGGCGCCGCGAACGCCACGCTCTGCGCCTTGCGAGTCATCTTCGGCGGCTTGCCGAACAGCACCTCCATCGGCATCGCCACGGGCGCGCCGCCGAGCGTAGCATCGCGCACGATCAGGTCCCGCTTCGCCGTGAGCTCGCCGATCACGGCGTACGGGCAACGCTCGCGCTCGCAGATCGCGACGAAGCGCGGGACGTCCGCCGCTTCGATCGTGAGCATGTAGCGCTCCTGCGATTCGTTGCACCAGAGCTCCATCGGGCTCATGCCGGGCTCGTCGTTCGGAATCGCGCGCAGGTCGATCACGGCGCCGCAGCCGCTGTGGTCGACGATTTCGGGCACGGCGTTCGAGAGACCGCCGGCGCCGATGTCATGGATCGCCGCGATCGGATTCGCGTCACCGAGCGCCCAGCAGGTGTCGATGACTTCCTGTGCGCGCCGCTGCATTTCGGGGTTGCCGCGCTGCACGGAAGCGAAATCGAGATCCGCCTCGCCCGCGCCGCTGCCCTGCGACGATGCCGCGCCGCCGCCGAGCCCGATCAGCATGGCCGGGCCGCCTAGCACCACGAGCTTCGCTCCCGGGCCTGGCACGCCCTTCACGACGTTCGCGGCGCGGATGTTGCCGAGGCCGCCCGCGATCATGATCGGCTTGTGATAGCCGCGCCACGTGCCGCCTGCCTCGAGCAGGCTCGTGCGGAAATACCCGGCGAGATTCGGCCGGCCGAACTCGTTGTTGAAGCTCGCGGCGCCGATCGGCCCCTCGAGCATGATCGACAGCGGCGAGGCGATGCGGTCCGGCCTGCCCGGCAAAGCCCGCTCCCACGGCTGTCGCCATCCCGGCACGTCGAGGTGCGAAACCGTGAAGCCGACGAGCCCCGCCTTCGGCTTCGCACCGCGGCCGGTCGCGCCTTCGTCGCGGATCTCGCCACCCGAGCCGGTCGAGGCCCCGGGGAACGGCGAGATCGCAGTCGGGTGATTGTGCGTCTCCACCTTCATGACGAGGTGCACGGGTTCGGCCGTGTAGCCGTAGACGTTGGTCTTCGGATCCGGCCAGAACCAGCGCGCGTCGGCGCCCACGACGACGGCGGCGTTGTCCTTGTAGGCCGACAGCACTCCGTTCGGCGCACGCGCGTGCGTGTTGCGGATCATCGCGAACAGGCTCTTCGATGCGGGCTTGCCGTCGATCAGCCAGTCGGCGTTGAAGACCTTGTGGCGGCAGTGCTCGGAATTGGCCTGCGCGAACATCATGAGCTCGACGTCCGTCGGGTTGCGCCCGAGTGCGGCGAACTGCGCGGCGAGATACTCGACTTCGTCGGCCGAGAGCGCGAGGCCGAGCTCGCCGTTCGCACGCTCGAGCTCGGCGCGGCCGCCGCGCAGCACGTCCACCGTGCGTACGGGACGCGGCTCGTGGTCCGCGAACAGCGCTTCGCGCTGCGGCGGCTCCGTCAGCAGCGTCTCCGTCATGCGGTCGTGCAGCAGCGGCGCGATGCGCTGCACGTCCGCAGGCGTCAGCGGGGCAGCCGTTGTGAGCTCGAACACCCGGCCGCGCTCCACTCGGCGCACGGGCAGCGAGCAGAGCCGCGCGATGTCGGTGGCCTTCGACGCCCAGGGCGAGATCGTGCCGAGCCGCGGCACGACGTAGAGGTGCCGGCGCGCGGCGTGCGGCGCGGCCGCACCGCCGCCGTAGTCGAGCAACGCCGCGAGCACGCGCGACTCCGCCGGCTCGAGATGCCTGGCCAGCGACACGTAATGCTCGAAGTACACGGCCACGTCGGTGACCGAGGGGGCGAGCGCCCGAAGCTCGCTGCGGAGCTTTTCGAGGCGGAAGGCAGTCGCTGCCGGTGGACCGGCCAACTGCAGCATCGTCATGGGTTCGATCTGAGGGCTCAAGCGGCTGGAAGGCCCGCTCATTCTACAGAAACGCACCGCGCGGGCACAGCCGCAGGGTGTTGGCTCAGTCGAGCACGAACCACGGCGTGGGCGAATCCTGCGTGGCGAGATGCAGCGGGTAACGCGCCTTCTCGAGCGCCGGCTGCAGCGTGGCGCGCACGTGCTCCGGCGTGTTGTTGCGCTCCGAAAGATGCAGCCCCACGAGCCATTGCACGCGCGTGGGATCGAGCCGCTGCAGCAGCTCGGTGGTCTGGCCGTTGTTCAGGTGCCCGAACCGCGACGCGACGCGTGCTTTCAACGACTCAGGATAGGGCCCTCGCTGCAGCGATTCCAGGTCGTGGTTGCACTCGAGCGCCAGCGCGTCGCAGCCCGTGAGCTGCTCCAGCATGTGCGGCGTGACGTGGCCCGCGTCGGTCAGCATGCCGAGCCGGCGCCCGCCGGCCGAGAACGTGAACTGGCACGGCTCGCGGGCGTCGTGCGGCACGGGATATGGTTTCACGTCGATGCCACCGATCGCGAGCTCGCGGTGCGGGCTCAGCGTGTGCACGCGGACGAGGCCCGGGATCGCGCTCGCGGTTCCGGGCGTCATCCACAGCGGCGTGGCGTAGCGGCGCGCGAATGTGGCCACGCCCTGGGAGTGATCGGCGTGCTCGTGCGTCACGAGGATGGCCGTCACGTCGCGCGGCTCGCGATCGACCGCGCGCAGCCGTTCCTCGATGACCTTGCGCGGCAGGCCACAGTCGATCATCAGCAGCGTGGAGCCGAACTCGACCAGTGCCGCGTTGCCGCGGCTGCCGCTGCCGAGCGCCGCGAACCGCAGCGTCATCGCGAGGACCGCAGCGGTGAAACGCCGCGCCGCGCCTCAGTGCTCCTGCGGGCCACCTTTGCTTCCCTGTGGCGTGTACATCGGCATCGGGAACTGCGCCACGTTGCCGCCCTCGGCGGCCGTGATCTTGCCGACGCCCTGCTTGTCGACCTCGTCGATCCGCAGCACGTAATGCATGGGCAGGTAGGTCTTCTTGACGCCCGCGAACTCGATCTGGAGCCGCTCGACGGCCGGATCGACCACGACGGATTTGCGCGCATCGAAAATCAGCTCTTCGACCTCGACGAAACCGAACAGTGCGCCCGTCTGCGTGACGCGCCGAGCGTAGATTTCGTAGACCTTGCCCTGGTTGACGAAGAGAACCTTGTAGATGGGCTTTGCAGCCATGCGTCGTGAATCCTGATGCGGCATCGCGAGCTTAGCACAGGCTGTTCTGAGAGCCGCGTCACACAAAACGGCCGCGGCTCTTAGAGACGCACGGGCCCCGGAGCTAGACTCGCGCGCGGGGGAGCCACGAAACGGCGGGGACGCGGCCTCCACCCGGAATCAAGGACCGATATGGCACTGCGCCTGCAAATCGTGAGTCGTCACCGGCAAAGCCTCGGCGAGCGCGCCGTGCGCGAGTTCGGCCATGCCGGCGGCACCATCGGCCGCTCGCTCGAAAGCGACTGGGTGCTTCCTGACGGCCAGCGTTATCTGTCGAGCCGGCACGCGGCCATCGACTATCGTTCCGGCAGCTACTACATCGTCGACACCTCGACCAACGGCGTCTACGTGAACGACGCGGAGCAGCCGGTCGGCCGCGGCAATCCGCAGCGCCTGTTCACCGGCGATCGCATCCGCATCGGCGAATTCGAGATGCAGGTCGAGATCTACGGCGAGGACGACACCGCCGACCACCTCGTCGACGGCAAGCACGTGGACCCCGTGTCGAAAGCGCAGCGCGTGCCGCCGCCGGATCCGACGCGCGCGGACCTCGTGCCCGCCCACGAGATCACGGCCGTCGGCATCGAGTGGATGCTCGAGGGCGAAGAAGAGCACGACACCGGCGCGGCAGCAGAGCCGCGCGGAACGAAGCTCACGCTCGCGGAGGACCCGCCGCCGAAGGCCTCGTCCCGGCCCGAGCCCGCCGCGGATTCCGCTCCGATCCGTGCGGCACCGCCGCCCGTGAGCGCGGCCGCCCGGGTCGCGCCGGCGCCGCCGAAGCCACCCGCGAAGCCGAAAACCGCGGCGGCGACGCCCGTGGCACCGCCCGCGCCGGCGGTGAAGCCCGCCGTGCCGCCCAAGGTCGAGGCGCCGCAGAGCGCGAACCCACCGGCCGCACGATCGGCGGCGAGCGCGGCGGCGCCCGCGCCCTCCGCGGCCCTCGATGCCTTCTTCCGCGGCGCCGGTCTGCCGGCGCACAAGCTCGATGAGAAGCAAGTCGAGCGGACGCTGCACCGGCTCGGCCAGATCATGCGCGAGATGATTCTCGGCGTGAGCGACAACCTGCACCTGCGCGCGGACCAGAAGAGCGCCCTGCGCGTACCGACGACGACGATCCAGCCGCAGCGCAACAACCCGCTGAAATTCTCGGCCAGCGTCGAGGAAGCGCTGACGAATCTGCTGTTCCGCCAGTCCGGCGAGTACCTCGGAGCGGTCGAGGCCGTGCGCGAGACGTTCACGGACATCAAGCAGCACCAGCAGCACCTGCTGGCGGCCATCCGCGCGGCCGTCGCCGACTACATCGGCCGGCTCGACCCCGACGAGCTCGAGAGCAAGTTCGCGAACGGCAAGCGCGGTGGCCTCATGAACGCCGCGAACAAGCTCAAGTACTGGGACCTGTACCGCGACCTGTACCAGGTCGTCGCGAACAGCCAGCCCGGCCAGTTCCCGCAGCAGTTCCTGGAGGAGCTCACGCGCGCGTACGAGCACGAGAGCTCGCGTGCCGCGCCGGGCGGCATCGCCAGGAGCACGAACGCGAAGCTCGCGTAGGACGCGCCCGCGCTACCGCCGCGGGCGAAACAGCACGATCGTCAGATCATCCGGCTTGCACGGATCGTCCGCGCGCGCCTCGCCGCGCATCCGTGTCTGCGCGCGCTCCACGAGCCTGTCCGCCGCGGCCGTCAGCGGTCCCCTGCGGATCGAGTCGACGATCTCGTCCACATACAGATTGTCGAAGAGCCCATCGCTCGCGAGCAGCACCGTGTCGTGCACCGCGAGCTGCAGGGTGGGACCCACTTCGACGCGCATGTCGGGCGACCCGATCACGTTGAACAGGACGTGCCGCTGATCGTGCTGAATGGCCTCGTCTGCGTCGAGCAACCCGGCCTCGACGGCGAAACCGGTCGGCGAGTGCGGCACGACCCGCTGCTTGATGCGCCCGCGCTGCCCCACCGCGAGCAGCTCGGAATCCCCGACGTGATAGCACCGCAGGCGCCTGGCGTCGAGCTGCGCCACGACGAGCGTCGTCGCGGCACCGCGCGCGAGCCCGAGCACGTTGTGGTTCGCCTGCTCGACGGCGTCGAGAATGCCGGGCCGCAGCTCCGCGGTATCGGCCGGCAGCCGGCGCAGCACGCGTGAGAGCGTCTGCACCGCCGCGTTCGACGCCTCGCGCGCCGCCGGCATGCCGCCCACCCCGTCCGCCACGGCCAGCACGAGCGACTCGTCGCCGAGCGGGATCACGGCGGCCGCGTCCTCGTTCGCCCCCTGTTTATCGGGCGAGCGCAGGGTCCGCACGCACACTTCGCCGTGCGGCAACGAACGATCGGCTTGCTCGTGCTCGTGCTCGCCCAGGAAGAGCTGCACGTGCCCGTCGGCTTTCACGGCACGCCGACCGCTGCGGCGCTCATGCTTCGAGCGCCTTCGTGCACCACGGGCAGTAGTGCCAATAGTTGGTATCGACGCCGGAGCGGCAGTGCGGACAGCGCGTGGTGCTGCCCGGTAGCTTCCATGGACGCTTGATCTTGGCACGGCACCACGGACAGTAGCGCATGAACGCCATCAGCGGTCCGCGGCACTTCTCATTTTGGCACTTGGCCACGTAGCGCTTGTCCGCGAAACGGCGCGTGGTCTCGACCTCGAAGCCGGGGCCGTAGCACGAAGGACAATAGTGCCAGTCGAGCTTCACTCCCCGATGGCAACGCGGACACTCGGCGGGATGGCGGCTCTCGTGCCGGGCGAGCGGCGGCTGCGCGCCGCACCAGGGGCAGCGCTGCATGAGCTCGGCGACGGGGCCGCTGCAATGCCGGCATTCGTAGCGCGTGTCGAGCACTTTGCGGTACTTGCGCTGGAACTGCGCGAACAGCACGTTCTGCCACAACGAGGGATCGTCCTCCTTGCGATGCGCGGCCTTCTTCTTTTTCACCGCCGCGCTGCGCAACCGTTTGAACTCGCGATACATCGTGGCCGCGTTCTTGAAGCGCTTCTCGGGGCGCACTTCGATGGCGCGGCGCAACCATTCCACGAGCTTCGGCCGCAGCTTCTCGCGCACGCGCCGGATGCCGGGCGGCGGCCACTCGTAGGGCCACTCCGGCAGCTCGCCGGACAGGAGCTCGTAGATCACGAGACCGAGCGAGAACACGTCGGACTGGAACCGCGGGCGGCCGACGGCCTGCTCCGGCGCAATGTAGCCCACGGTGCCGGAGCCCGAGGCCTTGACGGTGCGCTGTGCGACCTTCGAGAACCCGAAATCCGTGAGCTTCAGCCGGTTGCCCGGAAACAGGATGAAGTTGTCGGGCTTGATGTCGCAATGGATCACGCTCGCCCGATGCGCGTGAGCCACGGCGGCGACCGCCTGCTCGACGAGCTGCAGCGCGGAATCCGTCGACAGACGCCGCCGCATGCGGTCGGCCAGGGAACGTTCTCCGAGCGGCATCGCGATCACGAATCGTCCATCGATGAACGACGCGTCGCGGATGGGCAGGATATTCGGATGCTCGAGCCGCTGGGCGAGCCGCGCCTCGCGCTTGAAGTCCACGAGGAAGTGCTCGTCCATGGCGCTTTCGTGCGGGATCTTCAGCGCCACGCGCACGCCGTGAATGGTGTCCACGGCCTCGTACACGGCGGCGATCGGCCCGTCGTTCAGACGGCGCTCGATGCGGTATTTGCCGAGTTTCTGTCGGGCTTTCAGCACTGCCAATCTGCGGTTGGTTTCGCTGCCGGGTCGCGGCGCCGGTACGCTCCGGCGCTCGCTGTCGTCGTCCCCACCAGCTCGCATGATCCCTGCGCGGCGCGGGAGCGTCAAATCGAGCCGCCCGCGAAAAAGGTCGCGAATCCATGCGTGCTAGAATCCGCCGCGAGACGGACGGAACCATGCACCCTTCTCACGCGCCCGACCACGATCACGACGATCACGAGCACGGCGATCATGATCACGACGATCACGGTCACGGCGGGCACGCCCACCATCACCATCATCACGCGAACGAGCGCAGCGTCGGCTTCGCTGCACTGCTGACCGGCGGGTTCATGGTCGCCGAGATCGTCGGCGGCGTCATGGCCGGCTCCCTGGCGCTGCTTGCCGACGCCGGCCACATGTTGACCGACTTCGCGAGCCTAGCGCTCGCGTGGCTCGGCTTCAGGCTCACGCGCCGGCCGGCCGACTGGCGCCGCACCTACGGCTTCGACCGGTTCGCCGTGCTCGTCGCATTCGTGAACGGCATCGCGCTGTTCGCCATCGCCGCGTGGATCGCGGTCGAAGCGTGGAACCGGCTCGCGAGCCCCGTCGAGGTGCACGGCGCGCCGATGCTGTGGATCGCGGCGACGGGCCTCGCGGTGAACGTCATCGTGTTCTTCGTGCTGCGCGGCGGCGACGCGGACAACCTGAACGTCCGCGCCGCGGTGCTGCACGTGATCGGCGACCTGCTCGGCTCCGTGGCCGCCGTCGTCGCCTCGGTCGTGATCCTGACCATCGGCTGGACGCCGATCGATCCCTTGCTGTCGATCGTGGTCGGCCTGATCGTGCTGCGCTCCGCGTGGCGCGTCGTGGCCGAGAGCGGCCACATCCTGCTCGAAGGCTCCCCCATCGGGTTCGACACGCGGGCCATCGGCAACGACCTGCGCACCGCGCTGCCTTACGTGCTAGACGTGCACCACGTGCACGCGTGGTCGATCAGCCAGGAACGGCCCATGATCACGCTGCACGCCTGCGTGGCGGAGAACACGAACGCCGCCGTCGCCGTGCGCGACATCAAGGGCAGGCTGGCGCAGGACTTCGGGATCACGCACGCCACGATCGAGATCGAGTACGGCGACGCCTGCGGCGACGACACCGCCGCGCACAAGGCGTGCTGACCGGCCGGCGACGCGTGCCCCGCCTCAGGCGGTGCTGACCTGCAACGGCTTGTTCGACTGGGGACGATTGGCCGCCGCGCTCACGATCATGTCCGCCATGACCGGCACGCGATTGAAGTAGTGCCCGCCCAGAGCATCGGCGATCGCGCACAGCATCGCGGCGTTCGCGCAGCCCTCGACCGGCTCGCCGATGCCCTTCGCGCCGACGGGATTCTGCGGGTCCTGCAGGTCCACCGCGAGCGCCTGCATGGCCGCGGGCACGTCGAGGTACGACGGCAGCTTGGCCTGGTACATGGCGGTGTTGCCGGGGAAGCCGTTCTGCGGGTCGTAGATATGGCGCTCGCTGCGCGCCATGCCGAGGCCCATGACGGCGCCGCCTTTGATCTGCGCGTCGAGACCCTGCGGGTGCAGCACGGTGCCGCAGTCGGCCACGCCGAGGTAATCGACGATCTCCACCTGCCCCGTCTCCTTGTCGAGCTCGATCTCGATGAAGCCCACGGCGATGGCCGGCACCGTGCCGGTGATGGCGAGGTTGTCCTTCGCCACGCCGACGAGGCCGCTGCCTGCGATGACCGCGGCCGACGACTTCGTGACCGCGTGGATGTCGGCCGGTACTTCCTTGCCGCTGAACCTGCCGCCGAGCTCGATCGCGCGCTGCGCGGCCGCTGCGTACGTCATGCTCTTCGCGGCATCCTTCTTCGCGAACACCTTCTCGTCGCCGACGTCGTAATCCTCCGCTGAGCCGCCGAGCGTCATCGCGGCGATCTCCTTGAGCTTCGCGAGCGCGTCCATGGCACCGGCATACACCGCGCGCGTCATCGTGAACGACGTGTTGCTGCCGGACTGCGACGACGACCACGGCAGGCCGAGCCGCGTGTCGCCGCGCTCGATCACGCAGTTCTCCCACTTCATCTTCAGCACCTCGGCCGCGACGCGCGAGGTGGAGCCATAGGAATACGTGCCGAGGTTGCCCACGCCGGAATGAATGTGCAGCTTGCCGTCGGGCGTGATGCGCACGAGGCCGTCGTAACCGCTGCGGCCCGCGGAATGGAACGCCTGGCCGACGCCGACGCCGGTGACCTTCGTGCCGCGTGCCTGACCGCTGCGCGCCTTGCGCTCCGCCCAGTTGAACGCGGCGGCGCCGCGCTCGATGGCCTCGCGCTGGTACGCGCTCGTGACCGGCCCCTGCGTGCCGTCGATCTTCGCGTCCTTGCCGGCCGCGTTGATCATGCGCAACTGCACGCGGTCGATGCCGAGCGCATTGGCCGCCTTGTCGAGAAGCGGCTCGATCGCGCCCGCGATCTGGTTCTGGCCCGGGCCGCGCTGCGCGCCCGTGGGCGTGGTGTTCGTGCTCACGGCCACGCCTCGATAGCGCATCGCCGGCGGCTGGTACAGAAGCGTGATGGCGCCGGCCGCGGCGCCATAGTCGCCGCCGCCCGTGTACGGACCGTTCTGCTGCACCACGTACAGGTCCGCGGCCGTGACGCGGCCGTTCGCGGCGAAGCCGATCTTGATGCGCCCCTGGAAGGCCGGCCGCGAGGAGCCGAACAGGCCCTCCTCGGCGCGGCTCACGCGCATCAGCACGGGCCGGCCGATCTTCTTCGCCATGTGGATCGGCACGCCCATCGCGGGATACGGGTTGATCTTCGAGCCGAAGCCGCCGCCGCAGAACTCGGCCACGAACACGAGGTTGTCGGGCTCGACGCCGGCCATGCGCGCGAGCGCCGGCACGCCGGCCGTCTGGCTCTGCAGCGAGCCGTAGACGAAGCACTTGCCGTTCTCCCAGTACGCCATGCAGCTGCGCGGCTCGAGGCAGTGATGCGAGAGCGCCGCAGTCACGAACGATTCGTCGAGCACCAGCTTCGCGGCCTTGAAACCGGCTTCGACGTCACCGTACGACCACTCCTCCGCCGGCGCGCCCATCGGCAGCTGGCCTTCGGGCGCCGCAGCGAAATCGGCGGCGGTCCACTTGATGGACTTGACCTGCTGGCTCGCGATCACGTTGCCGTCGGTGCGCGCGTCCTTGCCGCCGGGGTACAGGCTGTCGAGCGGATCGATGACGAACGGCAGCGGCTCCATCTCGACCTTGATCCTGTCGATGGCCTCCTGCGCGAGCGCCTCGCTCGTCGCCGCGACCGCGAGGATACGGTCGCCGACGAACATGGGCTCCTTCGTGAGGATCGGCTCGCCCGGCCCCTTGCTCTCGGGCAGATCGTCGGCCGTCAGCACGCCGAGCACGCCCTCCATCTTGAGCGCCTCCGACGCGTCGATCTTCGTGACGCGCGCGTGCGGCGCCGTGGACAGCAGCAGGCGGCAGAACGCCATGCCGTCGGCGCGGAAATCCTCCGCGTACTTGGCGCGACCCGTGACTTTGGCGTGGACATCGGGCGGAGTGAAATCGCGACCGAGATGCAGGTTGGCCATCGGCGTATCCCCCAAGCTCGAAAGGCATTGCGTCGATTCTGCGGCGGCGCCCGCAACGCTTCAAGCGCGGCGCGGGCCGGGCACCGCTCGGCCCTGTCGCCCCGCTGGGATCGGCGCGCCCCCGCGCTCACCGCCCGGGTGCCGCGGCCGCGCCGGCCCGAGAGCGCCACCCCGCACCGGCTGGAACAGCCGCCGGTACTCTCCCGGCCGGACCCCGGTGAGACGCCTGAACAGCTTTCGGAAGAACGAGTGATCCTCGTACCCGACCCGCGCGCCGATCTCGTCGGCGTTCAGCGCCGTGGTCTCGAGCAGCCGCTTGGCCTCCTCGATGCGCAGGTTCTGCACGTAGTCGATGAACGTCGACCCCGTCGCGGCCTTGAAACGGCGCTTCAATGTCCGCTCCGGAATCCGCACGCCGCCGACCACGCGCTGGATCGCGTCGGCCTCCCGATAGCACTGCGCGAGCAGCTGGCAGGTGCGCACCACGGAGTCGGCGTGCGGCGTGCTGCGTGCTGCGTACGAGCGGCGCATAGGGCAACTGGCCCTCGTCGTGCCACTTCAGCAGGTAGACCTTCGCGATGCGCAGCGCTTCACCCGGGTTCACATGCCGCGCGATGATGTGGATCGCAAGATCGTGCCACGACGTGGTGCCGCCCGCGGTCACGACGCGCCCGCTGCGGTCGGCGACGACCAGGTTCGGCTCCGGACGGAAGCGCACGTTCGGGTAGCGTGCCTCGAACAGGTCCCCGAAAGGGCAACCCTGAACCCAACGATGGAGACGACCATGAACGCAACACACGAGACGACCTGCAACGGCCTCGACCTCGAGCAGATGCGCAACACCGTCGCGGCGCTGCAGAGCGACCCCTCGCTCGCGCGGTTGCAGTTCCGCGCCCGCAACCAGTGGATCGATGGCGGAGAGAACCGGTCGACGATCAAGGAGTTCTACGGCGTTCACGTTCACGAACGGCGAGCCGCCCGTGCTGCTCGGCGCGAACGAAGGCGCGAACCCCGTGGAGTTCCTGCTGCATGCCCTGGCGGGCTGCGTCACGACGACGACCGTGCTGCACGCGGCCGCGCGCGGTATCAAGCTGCGCAGGCTGGCGACGGCGCTGGTCGGCGATCTGGATCTGCAGGGCCTGCTGGCGCTCGACGACGGCGTGCCTGCGGGTTACGAGTCGATCCGCATCGAAATGGACATCGAGGCGGACTGCAGCGAGCAGGAGCTCGACGAGCTGATCGCGTTCGCGCAGCGGCACTCGCCCGTCTGCAACACGGTGTGCCGGCCGGTGCCGGTGAGCGTGCAACGGGTGAAGGCCCGCCGCGCGGCCGCCTGAGCACCCGCGCGTTGGCCGAGTAAGAGAGTCCTCCGGCGAGCCGTGCCGCCGGGGGACTCCGCACCGCGTTCGCCGCCGCCGGCTCTGCGGACGACCCGCGGGCAGTCGGCTCACGCCCGATCGAAGAAGCTCCGCTTCCAGGCGAGCCGGTGGCCGGGACCGTGGGCGGACGCGAACAGCAGGCCCGCCGCGAACGTGAAGTGATCCACGAAGAACCCGAACTCGTCCTGGTTGGTGATCCAGTGCGACGCCCCGTGAAAGCTGAAGGCGAGGAACACCACGTAGACGGCCGCGAACAGCGCCGCCTCCCGGAAGTACGCCCCGGTCGCGAAGCAGAGCACCAACGCCGCCTCCGCGAGGATCGCGAACCACACCAGGACGCGCGACATCGGGAAACCCGCCTCCGCGATCTGATCGGCGGTGGCGCCGACGTCCATGACCTTCAGCGACACGGCGAACAGGAACATCGCCGTGAAAATCAGCCTGCCCGTCAGGACCGCCGCGGTGACCCACGCTGCCCGGCCCGTCGATTCCGTCATGTACCCCCTCCTGGAACTGCTGCACGCCCTCACACGCGGCCCTGCGCCGGCGCACGTGGGCCTGTGGTACTTTATCCGCAAGCGCGCTGCCGAGGCATCCACGTCCTCGACCTTCGCCGGCAACCGCAGATCAAGAACCGCCGCGACCCGTGCAGGGCTGCCGAAGGCGGTCCGTTTTGTCGTTGATCCAAAGTCGTGCGCCAAGAACACACAGGAGAACAACGATGGCTCAGCTCTACGTGATCCTCAGCGTCGTCGGCCTCATGGCGATTCCGGCGTCCTTCGTCATGGGGTTCCGCTACGACGCCGCGGCACCGCCGATCAATTTCGCCTGGAACCTGCTGCTGTACGCGGCGTTCATGGCCGTGCACATCGTCATGCTGCTGCCCGGATTCAAGAAGGCCGTGTACGGCCGGCCGCACAGCACGTCGTTCGAGCGGCGCATCTACGTGACCGTGTCGATCGTCACGTGGGTGCTGGTCTACGCGTACCACCTGCCGGTGCCGGGTCCCGCGTTCGCGGCGCCCGTGTGGTTGCAGTTCGTCGGCGTGTGCACCGTGTTCGCCGGCTTTCTGATGTTCTTCGAAGGCGCCACGTTCGGCTTCCTGAAGGCCTTCATGGGCACGCCGGGCACCGAGCTCTCGCACTCGGCCGACGGCACCACGCCGCTCATGACCGAAGGCAGCTATGCCAGCGTGCGCCACCCCATGTATCGCGGCGCGGTCACGTACGCGTTCGCTTCGCTACTGATCCATCCGCACGCGGGCCAGCTGCTGTTCGCCGTGATGTTCGCCGCGAGCTTCATCCTGTTCGTGCCGTTCGAGGAGAAGGCGCTGATCCGGGCGCGCGGCCAGGAGTACACGGCCTACATGACCGTCGTGCGCTACCGGATCTTCCCCGGCGTGTGGTAGCCCGGGCGCAGCCGATCAGCCACGCAGCATCTTGCCCGGATTCATGATGCCGAGCGGATCGAGCGCGTGCTTCACGGCGCGCATCGCGGCCACGGCGGCCGGCGGCTGATACTTCTCGAGCTCGCGCACCTTGAGGATGCCGACGCCGTGCTCGGCGCTGAAGCTGCCGCCTAAGCTCGCGGCGATGTCATGCACGCACGCCGACAGCGCCTCGCTCGGCCCGGTGCGAAACGCGTCGATGCCCCGTCCTTCCGGCGGCAGCACGTTGAAGTGCAGATTGCCGTCGCCGATGTGGCCGTAGATCGAGAGCCGATGCGGCGCGATCGCAGCGAGCGCGGGCTCCGCGCGCGCGACGAATTCGGGCATGCGCCCGATGCGCACGCTGATGTCGTGCTTCACGCTGCCGCCGTCGCGCTTCTCCGCTTCCGGCACGCGCTCGCGCAGCAGCCACAGCGCGCTGCGCTGCGCCAGCGAATCGGCGAGCGTGCCGTCCAGGATCTCGCCGCTGTCGAGGCCGCCCGCGAGGATGCGCTCGAGCTTCGCGCGCAGCTCTGCCTCGTCGTCGGCGGACGCGAGCTCGAGCAGCAGGTAGTGCCCGGCCGGCCGCCCGAGCGGCTCGCGCGCGCCGGCCACGTGCTTCAGCACGAGCTCGAGCGAGCGGCGCGACACGTACTCGGCGGAGACCACCTGGTCGCCGCTCTCGCGCCGCGCACGGCCGAGCAGCGTGCACGCGGCCTCGAGGCTCGCGACCGCGAGCCACGCGGTCTGGCGCGCGCGCGGCTCCGGGAACAGCTTCAATACCGCAGCGGTAATGACACCCAGCGTGCCTTCGGCGCCGAGGAACAGCGCCTTGAGGTCATAGCCCGTGTTGTCCTTCCGCAGGCCCTTGAGCGCCGACAGCACCTCGCCGTTCGGCAGCACCACCTCGAGCCCCAGCACCAGATCGCGCATCGTGCCGTAACGCAGCACCGCGAGCCCGCCGGCGTTGGTCGAGAGATTGCCGCCGATCTGCGCGGAGCCTTCCGAGCCCATGGAGAGCGGCAGCAGCAGCCCGTGCTCGCGCGCCGCGGCCTGCGCGTTCGCGAGCACGACGCCCGCCTCGACCGTCAACGTGAAACCGATCGTGTCGACCTCGCGCACGCGGTTCAGCCGGCGCAGCGACAGCAGCACCTGATGCTCGCCGTCGAACGGCGTGGCGCCGCCGCAGTAGCCCGTGTTGCCGCCCTGCGGCACCACACCGAGCCGCGCTTGCGCGCACGCGCGTACGACGGCCGCGACCTGCTCCGCCGTGCCGGGGCACACCACGAGTGCGGCGGCGCCGCGGTACAGACCGCGCTCGTCGCGCAGCAGCGGCTCCGCGTCGGCGCCCGCGAGCACGCCGGCCGGGCCGACGATGCGGGCGATCTCTGCGAGTGCGGCGGCGGTCTGCGGCATGTAGATCCTTGGGTCTGCGGCATCCTAACATCGGCCACCGCACCCGGAAGCAGGCCCTTTCGAGCGCCCGCAACGAAAGCTTTGTCACACCCGGGCAGCTCACCGGCTTTTAGCGGGTGAGGCGGCCGCCGGCCGTCAATCCGGGAGGAATGCCATGGGTATCGTCGACATCGTCAAACAGGGACTCACGATCGCTCGCACGCACAGGTCGCTGTGGCTGTTCGCGTTCGTCGTGGGGCTCGGCGCCGGGAGTGGCGGCGGAACGGGACGCGGCGGCGGCGGGGCCGGACAGGCCGCCGCCGGTGCTCCCCTGGCCGTCGTCGCGTTGCTCGCGCTGGCCGCAATCGTGGCCGTCATCGTCATCAGGTTCGTGAGCGAGGGCGCACTGATCGAAGGCGTGAGCCGGGCGCGCAGGAACGGCTCGCTGGCGCTGCGCGAAGGGTTGCGCGTGGGGTGGGCGCACTGGGGCGTGCTGTTCCGCATCGCGGCGCTGTATGTCGGCGCCACCATCGCGAGCGTGGCCTTGCTCGCCGTGCCGTGCGTCGCAGCCTCGCAGCTGTTTGGCCGCGCCGCGCTCGTCGCCGTCGCCGTCCCGACCGTGGCGGTAGCGGCGCCGTGGCTCATCACGCTCTACATGTTGCAGGCGCTCGCGTCGCGCATCGCCGTGCTCGAGAACCGGCACGCGCTCGATGCCCTCCGCAAGGCGCGGTTGTTCCTGCACGGCCGCCTGCTGCACGCGCTGAAGCTCATGGCGGCGGCGTTCCTCGGCACGCTGCTCGTCGTGCTCGTCGGCATCGTCGTGCTGGCGCCGCTCGTGCTGCTGCTCGTCGGCGCCGCGAAGCTCATCGGCCCCGCGCTGACGCTCGCGCTCGGTCTGCTGACCCTGCTGCCCGCCGCGTTCGTGCTCGTCGCGTTCGTCGGCACCGTGCAGTCGGCGTCCTGGACGCTCGGCTACCTCGAGCAGACGGAGCGCTGACCGTGGGCACTGCACTCGCACTCGCCATCGCCGCGACGCCCACCGCCGACGGGACATTGGCCGGCCTGTTCAAGGCACTGACTTCGCGGCTCGGTGGCGACGCCGAGCCGCTCGAGGAGCCCGCCGTTCAGCGTCTCGTGGAGCGGGCACGCGCGGGTGATCGCGACGCGGCGCAGCGACTCTATCGCCAGCAAGTGGATCGCGTGTTCCGCACGGTACGCGGCGTGCTGCGCTCCGACGCGGAAGCCGAGGACGTCACGCAGGACGCCATGCTGGCGGTGCTGACGTCGCTCGACCGGTACACGCCGCGCGAGGACGCGCGTTTCGCGGCCTGGGTGGCGAGCGTGGCAGTGAACACCGCGCGCCGGCGCTTCCGCCGGCGGCGCCCCGAGCTCACGGCCACGGGCGAGCTGCCCGACGTTCCCGACGAGAGCGCGCCGCCGGAGCGCGAAGTGGACACCGCGCGCGAGCGCGAGGCGCTGCTGCGAGCGCTCGCGGACCTCGCACCCGCGGAGCGCGAGATGATCAGCCTGCGCTACGGCGCCGAGCTCACGGCCAGCGAGATCGCGAAGCTCGTGAAGCTCGAGCCCGCGAACGTGCGCAAGATCCTGGAACGCACGCGCGAGCGCCTCGGCGCTCGCATCGAAGAACTGCTGCAAAGGACAGGAACGAACCTATGAACGACACCGAGGTCACGCAGATCTGGCGCACGCTCGAGCCGAGCGGCCGCCAGCGTGCCCGTATCGAGGACCGGGTGTTCGACTGGATCGAGGCCCGTGAAACCTCGCTGGCGACCGAGTGGCTGAACCTCATCCGCACGGACCCGCTGCCCGGTCTCGGGTTCGCAGCGATGGCTGCCGTGAGCCTGCTGATGCTCACGCCGCTCGGCTGGCTGGCGTCGTCCGTGCTGCGTTAGCCGCCGGTCACTGGAACTCGTACAGCGCGAACGTCGTCTCGCGTTTGGCGTGCACCTCGAGCGTGCAGGCGCCCCAGGCAGCGGGAATCGTCCACTCCACGTCCTGCCGGTAGCCGAGCTTCGCGGAGGCGTGGTCGCAGGCGATTCGCAGATCACGGATGTGCCCGCTGACCGATCCGAGCGTGAACGTGCGCGACGCGAGCGGATGTGTCCACGCCACCTGACCGATGCGCACCTCGAACAGGTGCTGCGCGTCGAACGGCAAGCCCTTTTCTCCTGTAGTCACCTCGCGGTACAGCGTCCACTGCGGGTGCGTGCCACTCACGAGCTCCTCGGCCTGGTAGGCCTGGCCGAGACGAACCATGGCGGCCCCGAGCGCCGGATCCTCGTGGGCCAGGCGGCCCATCTCGGCGATCACGCGCCGCTCGGTCGCGAGCTGGTTCGCGCGGTACTGCTCCGCGTGGGGGCCATAGGCCCCGGCAATGGAGGCTCCGCCGACGCCGTCGCCACCCTGCAGCGACCAGACGGTTGCTTGCGCCATGGCCGCGTCCGCCGCTCGCCACGCGTTGGAGAGACAGACGCGCTTCTTGATGCGGGTCCCCGTGCTCGCGCGCTCGTAGCAGTGGAAGTCGTACAGATCGCTGCTGTTGATGTCGTTGAAGCGCGCGTAGACGTCGTTCTCTGCGAGCCGCACGCGGACTCGCAGCTGCTCGAGCGCCCTTTCGCGGACGACGATCTGATCGGCTGGCTCCGCGGGCTGCGCGCCGGGGTTGGCGGCGGCGGTGGCGGTGTGCGAAACGGGACCGACGAGGCAGGTGAGGACCAGGACTCCGATGTGGTTGCGAGTCATCGCGGACCCTCCCGGAAGTGCCGAAGCCACCGGTTGCGAGTATGCGCCGGCGGCCACGCCGGGCCAAGCAAGGCGCGCCCCGACGCCCGCGCGGCGTTCGCCCCGCCCCGGCGGGGCTTCAGGCCGCGGGTTTCGGCGGCGGGGCGCTGCCGCCCGGCCCCATGACGCGCCCGTCGGGCAGCGTGACCTTCAGCAGCCGGCCGCTCTGCCCGCCGCTCTTCAGCGGATTCATGACCACGGTCACCTTGTCGTTCGGCTTCAGCGTGCTGCTCTTCCAGCCAGTGCGCGCCAGCATGCCCATGGCGCCCATCTCGAAGCTCCACTCCTTAACGCCGCCCTTGCCGTCCGGCACCATGACCTGGAGCCAGCAGTGCGGATTGGTCCACTGGAACTCCTTGACCGTGCCTTCGACCGTGACTTCCTTCTCGAGATCGAACATGGCAAAGGAGTGATGCGCCCACGCGGCGCCCGCAACCACGAGCGACATACCCAGCACGAACAATTTTCGCAGCACGTTCATTTCGTCATTCCTCCGTGTGGCCTTCGGCATCCGGCCGACGGTTGTCGGAACAGTAGTACTCCAGCGGGTCGAGATCGGGTCGGCGCTGCCAGTAGTGCTTGACCGTGATGGCCCGCTTGTAGGTCTTCGGGTCGTTGATCGTGAGCTCGTCCTCGAGATACTCGCCGCCGCCGACGAGCCGGATGCGTTCGACCAGGTGCAGCTGGTCGCTGGTCAGCAGGCGCGGCGTCTTGTCGACGCGCGAATTCACCGAGCCCGAGAGGTAGCCGTTCAGCGGCCGCCCCCTGCCGTTCGTGCCCACGGTGTCCACGACCAGTGTGTCGCCCTCCCAGTGTCCGATCGAGTGGCCGCCCCAGGTCGGGTCGAGCTCCTCCGGATGCTTGCGGCCGTCGGTGTAGATGCGGCGCGGATTCGAAGCCGGCTCGTACAGCATGACGATGCCCGTCGTCGTGCGTGCGATCTCGAGCGGAAAGAAGCCGCCGCCGCCCATGTACACCACGGGTCCGTACGGACTGCACTCGTCGGGGGTCTTCGGCGTCATCAGCAACTTCGACTGCGCGGCGCCCCACTCCGTGAACTCCGGCGCGGGCCAGGGCGTGTTGCGATAGCGCGGATCCACGTCGGCGCCGTTGGTGCCGAGCCACACTCCCCAGATGTTCGGCAGGCCCGGAGCCAGAGGCGGCTCGGCGGCCGTTCCGACATTCGCAAAGAACATGGCCGCGAGGCCATGAACGAGACAGACGGACGCTCGCGACCGCATGCGGTGAATCCCCCTCTGGATGCCGTGCCCGACGGATGCTGCTTCAGATCGTGCGATATTCCCGCAACCGAGGCAACCGCGCGCGGAACTTAAGGAAACTCGACGAACGCGAACGTCGTGTTGCGCCTGGCGCCCACGATGAGATCGCACCGGCCCCAGGCCGCCGGCACGTTCCACTCGGCGTCGTCCTTGAACGCGAGAGTGGTGCCGCCGTTGTCGCAGTCGAGGCGCATGCTGCGGACATGCCCCACCACGGCGGTCAAGGTGAACGTGTGTTCCGTGAGGTGATAGGTCCACGGATCGGCGCCGACCCGCACGTCGAGCATGTGCCGCGCCTCGGCCGGATAGCGCGGGTCCGTGGCCGGCACCTCGCGGTACAGCGTCGCGCGATCCGTGGCGGCGTTCAGGGCCAGATAGGCCTGACCCAACTGCTCCATGTCCTTACGCAGCTGCGGGTCTTGTCTCAGCAGCCGCCGGAACTCCTGGTCGAGGCGCTGTTGCATGTCGAGTTGCCTCGCGTGGTAAGCCTCCGGGTTCATGCCGTACTCGCCGCGCAACGCTCCGAGCGTGGCACTGGCGTAGTTCGCGTCTTCCTCCATCCACGAGTTCGAGCGGCACTCGCGATGCTCGATGTGCGTGCCGATCGACGCGCGCGTCACACAATGAATGTCGAACCGATCGTCGCTGTTGATGTCGTTGAAGCGCGCGTAGACGGCATCCTCCGCGAGGCGGATCTGCTCCCTGATCTCGGCGATGCCGCGCCCCGTGACGACGACCTGATCGTCCACGGGGCTCGCCGGCAGCGTGACCTCGGGCGCCGCCGGCGCACCGGCCGCATCGTCGGCGCGGGCCGCCGCCGCGAGGAGCAGCGCGCCGCAAAGCGCCGCCAGCCATGGATACAGTCGCGAAGTCGGATTCATACCGCGCCCCGCAGCGTCGCTGCTGCCGCCGAGACACTACCACAGCGCGGAGGATGCCGCGGCCGCACGCGCAGCGGGCCTAAGTTGCCGGCTGCAATGGCAGCGAACGACGACGCGAGGTTGCAACGATGCGCGGCGCGCAGTTCTGGATCACGATGGCCGTCTTGCAGGTGGCCTTTGGACTGACGGGGTTCGCGTTCACGCGGAACTACTGTCTCGCGAGCGCGCCGACGAAGCGTTCACGAGCGGCAACTACGCGGAGGCCGCGGCGCTCTACGAGCAGCTGCTCGCCATCGACCCGCAGAACGTGGAGCTCTACAACAACCTGGGCCTCACGCTGCACTACCTCGGCCGCTCCGACGAGGCGCTGCAGAAGCTCAAGGCCGGGCTCGCGATCGATCCGAGCCACCAGCGCACCTGGCTCACGACCGGGTTCGTGAATCTCAGGCTCGGCCACGAGGGCGAAGCGCGCGCCGCGCTGACGAAGGCGCGCGACCTCGGCAACGACCCACAGATCCGCGAAAGCGCCGAGAAGATGCTCGCGGACATTACGAAGTGAGGGACCACCCATGATGCTGATCCGCCCCGAATCAGGCCGCTGGATGGGTTGCAGGCTCGTGACATTCGACTGCGAGGGCGACATACTCCTTGCACCTTCACGAGCTCCCCGATGCCAGACGCAGGCAACGATGTGGTGGCTCGCCTCATAAAACGGGGAATCATCGATGTCTCAGCTGGACTTTCAGAGTGGACGCGACGGCGGTCCGCCGACCAGGGGCGATGTCAAAAGCGTCATGGACTGGACTGACGGTATGAACGCCAGGATGGAGCGCGAGCGCAACGGGAAACAGCTCCCAGCACGCGGAGCCCCGATGACGATCGGCGCAACTGTGTTCCTCTGCGTGTGTTTGTATTTCGGCTACAAGGAAATAACGCACGGGCGATACGACGACGATGTGACCACACAGCGCACCGAACCATCGATCCCATCGGCGGCCAGCGCCGACTCGACGTCGATCGCACAGGGGTCGGTACCTATCGAGCCCGCAACCGCGCTTGCGCCCGATCCAACCCGCGCCCGCATGGCCACGTTTCTGAAAGACAGCGCAGCACCCGCCGATATTGCCCAGAGCATTCTCGAGCGAACCCGGACGCTCGCTCGCGGTGAATCGAGCATGATGATTACGCCGGACAATGGCGCGCAAGCGCTCATCATGGCGGTGCCCGGGGACTCCGTTTCGGCCAGCACCCTGTTCTGCTTCTCGCTTGATGGACGACTCGTGGTCAAACGCTCCGATGTGATTTACTCGCCGGTCGGTTTATTGCCAACATACTCTGACTTCATCTATGCCGCGCCCGATGGCGCCTTGATCAACGCGACACAGGCCTATGCGAAGCTCGGTGGCCGATGCGCACAAGTGTGGATGGATGAAGCTGCGCACTCGCATTTGCTTCCGCTTGCACAGGCGCGTGCGATCGAAACGTCGAAGTAGACCGGCTACTTGTGAGTTTTCCCGGAACCGTAGCGATCACCGCCGTCTTTGTACACTTACCTTCCAGGGAGGTGACTCAAGCTTGAGTCCTCCCGCGCCATCCCGACAAGCCGATCGCAGCCGAAACCCAATCCGCCATCGGTTGAGTCCGCCATCTACCAAAGACACGGTGACTGCAGCCGATTCCCGCCTTCGGACAACTGTCGAAAATTCTTTGAAGAGAGTCCGCGAAAGCGCCGAGAAGATGCTCGCGGACATTACGAAGTGAGGGACCACCCATGATGCTGATCCGCCCCGCCGCCGAGCGCGGCCACGCCAATCACGGCTGGCTCGACAGCCGCCACACGTTCTCGTTCGCCGACTACCACGACCCGCGCTACATGGGCTTCGGCCCGTTGCGCGTGATCAACGAGGACCGCGTGCAGCCCGGCAAGGGCTTCGGCACTCACGGCCACCGCGACATGGAGATCATCTCCTACGTGCTCGAGGGCGAGCTCGCGCACAAGGACAGCATGGGCAACGGCAGCGTGATCCGCCCCGGCGACGTGCAGCGCATGACGGCCGGCACGGGCGTGCAGCACAGCGAGTTCAACCACTCGAAGAGCGAGCTCGTGCACTTCCTGCAGATCTGGCTGTTCCCGAGCAAACCCGGCCTGCCGCCCGGCTACGAGCAGAAGATGTTCGACACCGCGTCGAAGCGCGGCAGGCTGAAGCTGATCGTCTCGCCCGACGGTCGCGACGGCTCCGTGACGATCCACCAGGACGCGCAGATCTATGCCGCGGTGCTCGCCGCCGGCGAGAGCGTGACGCATTCGACGACGCACGAGAGAAAGCTCTGGGTGCAGGTGGCGCGCGGCGCCGTGCGCGTGAACGGCGAGGCGCTCGCCGCCGGCGACGGCGCCGCAATCGCCTACGACGACAAGGTCACGATCGACGCCACTGCCGAGAGCGAGCTGCTGCTGTTCGACATGGCCGGGCGCACCTGACGGAAACCGGAGATCGCGGAGAACCCAAAGGCCCGCAACGCGCCGAGCCGGCGGCTCACTCGCGTGCGGGCTTCTTCCAGCGCGAGTAATCGGACTTCAGCAGGTTCCGCGGATCCTGGGGCGAGATGTGATGCCGCACGCCGTCCTCGCCCTCGAGGCATTCGTCCTCGATGATGCGCGCACCGGGCCGCTTCACTCGCTCGAGCACGGTCCTGAGCGTCCACGGACTCGTATAGACGTTCGGATCCTCGATGCGCGCCTCGTACTCGATGGTGTCGGCGCTCGTCATCCTGTACCGCTCGACGATATGCACATCGGGGCTGTGGAAGTTCCCCGCGCCGTCGATCCACATCTGATCGGTCAACGCAACGACGTCGGCGACCAGAGTGTCGCCCTCCCAGCGGTAGCGGGTATCGCCCATCCAGAAATCGGCAGCGTCGAAATGCGGTCGGGTGTCCGGGTAGAACACCCGGAACGCGTGATTCTCCTGATACGCGATCGCGAACGTGCCGGGCCCCTGGAGAATCTGCAGCGGCGCGGGCACGTACGTCGCACGTGGCACACCGGCCTGGTAGCACTTCAGCGAGGGATCGGCCGTGGCCCGGGCCCGATAGTTCTCGTTGCGCTGCGCGAGTGCTTCGGGTTTGTACGGGATCTTGCCGTCCGCCGGGTCCACCACGATGCTGGGCGAGGCCGCGACGCCCCTCTCGGCCGCGTGCCCTTCTATATTCAGATACGCGGTCCCGCGCACCTGCCAGATACCGCGGAAGTCCGGCGTCCTGCCATCCCACAGCCGCGCCGGAACGAAACCTGTGGTACCCACGGCACGCTGCGCTCCGGCGTACGGCACGCTGCCGAGCAGCGCGGCGGCAAGCAGCGCGCAACACACGAGCACGCCGGCGCGAGGCCCCCTCATTTCACTCTCCGCTTCTTGCCACCATCCTCGTCGGTGTAGTGCTGGAGGCTGCGCTCGCCTTCGAGACAGCTGTACTCGAGAATCTGCTGCTCCGGAGGCACGCGCTTCAAAGTGAAGCGCATCTCGACCGGCCTGACGAACACCGTGGGATCGGTGACCGTGGCTTCGTAGAGGATCGTGTTCGCGTCCATCATGGTGAAACGCTCGAGCACGTGCTCGTTCTCGTCGACGAAGTTGCCCTGCATGTCGAGCCACGTGCGGCCGTTGAAGTTGCTCACATCCACGACGAAGGTGTCGCCGTCCCACCGGCCGCGCGAGTCGCCGTCCCATGCCCAGTACCGGCGAGGGTGCCGGCTGTTGTCGGTGGGGATGATGCGCACGTCGTGCATGGCCTCGTGCAGCAGCGCCACGTAGTGCTCGTCCTGCACGATCTGCACGGGGTACAGGCCGCCGGGCTGGTCGAGCGCGCGCGGCACGCCCGGGAGATGACAGTGCGGTTCCGGATCCTCGTAGCCGCGCCGTTCGCGGTCCTTCTTCTCGGCGGCGGCCTCCGGCGTGTACTCGAAGCGCGGGCCCGGCGGCGGACCGCCGCGCGCCGCGAAATTCGTGCCGTCGAGCGAGCCGATGAAGAGGCCCTGGAAGCCCCCGGCACTCTTGATCCACAGGCCCTGCAGATCCGGGTGCCCATCGGGGTGTCGCGGTACCGCGCCGCCCGGCGATGCGGCAGGTTGGGCAAGGACGGATCCGCACAGCGACACGCAGAACAGCGAGCACAGGGCGGCTCCGGCCATGCGTCGGCGGCGTGCGCCGCCGGTCTTCGCGGCACGGGTCATTTCTGCTCCGGCGCGCCCGGCGTGCCCGCGGAACCCGCGAATACCTTGCTGCCGTCCGCCAGCGTGATGCGCGCGGCATTGGCGGTGTTCGATCCATCCTTGGCCTGATAGGCCTCGATGGTGATCTGATCGCCGGGCTTCAGCGAGCGCTTGGTCCAGCCGAGCCGCATGAGCCCGTTCGGGTTCGAGGTCTCGATCATCCAGGCCACGGGCTTGCCGTCGGCTCCCGGAACATCGAGCGTGATCCAGCCGTGCGGGTTGATCATCTCCCACTTCACGACGGTTCCCTTCAGGGTGACGGGCTTCTGCGCGTCGAACTCGGCGGCAAACGAGTGGTGAGCAAACGCGGAGTGACCGGCACCCAGCATCGCCAGCACGGTGAACAGCAACGCACTGATGCCTGGCTTCACAGACCCTCCCCGGGGACGCGCGCAACCCCTGCCGTAAGACCTGCGAGACTCTAGCATCGAGGCACATGCGCCGAACATCTGCGCTGCAGATACCTCACATCAGCGTCCGCATTGGAAACGCGGAGTTCGAGTATGCTGCGACGAATCCAGCGGCGACCGCCCGGAGGCCAGCGTGGCCCGCCGGGCCCGGAGCGATTGCGCGTGATCTTTCGCGAATACTTCGCGAGAATGCGCGCGCCCCCAAGGACGCCGACAGCACGCAGATGACCCACGAACGCGATAGACACGCCACTTCGCAGGAGCCCACGACGGCCGGCGCGACGCTCGCGCTGACTCGCTTCCTGAATACCAGGACCTTCGACGATCTGCCGCCGCTCGCCGTCGAGCACGCGAAGATGATGCTCGCGAGCACGCTGTCGAGCGCGGCCGTGGGCATCACGATGGACTCGGCGCGCATCCAGCGCGAGCTCGCGTTCGAGCAGGGCGGCAAGGCCGAGAGCACCGTGTGGTTCGACGGCGCGAAGTTGCCCGCGGTGCTCGCCGCCCGCGTCAACGCCGCGGCGAGCGACGCGGCGGCGTCCGACGACAGCGACATGCGCAACATCGCGCACTACGGCACCACGCTCTCGTCCGCAGGCCTGGCCCTGGGCGAGCGCACGCGAGCGAGCGGCCGCGATCTGCTGCTCGCGATGGTGCTCGGCTACGAAACCGGCGGGCGCATCGGCGACGCGCGCGCGGGCGGGCGCCCCGGGATGCACGCGTCGCAGCTCGTGGCGTTCGCGAGCGCCGCGGTCTCCGCGAAGCTGCTGAAGCACAGCGACGTTGAGATGGCGCACGCCCTCGGCATCGTCGCCACCACGGTCGGCGGCCTGCTCGTCGGCACGAACAGCTGGTCACGCGAGTACATGGGCGCGAACGCGGCGTTTGCGGGTGTGCAGTCGGCGCTCGCCGCAGGCCGCGGCTTCACGGTCAACGAGGACATGATCGACGGCCCTTCCGGATTCATCGACGTGTACGGCGCCGGCGCGAAGGGCGTCGCCAAGCTGACCGCCGACCTCGGCAAGTCCTGGAACATCAACGAGTACCTTGCGATCAAGCTCTGGCCCGGCGCGCATCCGCTCTCGGGCATGGTCGAGGCCGCGTTCACGGCGGCGCGCGAAGGCAACGTCGCACCCGACGACGTGGCGCAGATCCTCGTCGCGGGAGACTCGGTCCGCACGATGTTCGGCAGCCGCCGCCCGAAGGACCACGTCGAGGCCATCCACAGCATGCCGTACTTCGTGGCCTCGGCGATCGCCGACAGGACTTTCACCTGGGTGCACGCTATGCCCGAGAAGATCTTCGACCCCACCGTGCAGACGCTCATGAGCGTCGTGGATCCCGACCCTTCGCCGCCGGCCGTGAAGACGCGCTGGATCTGGGCCGGCACCGTCACGATCGTGACGAAGTCCGGCGCGCGCATCACGCGCACCGTGGACGCGCCGCGCGGCTCGGCGCCGCGCGGCATCGAGTGGAGCGACGTCGAAGCGAAATACCGCGAGCTGATGCCGCAGTCGCAGCTGCCGGCGCGCCGGCTCGACGAGATCCTGGCCACGATCCGCGGCCTCGAGAACGTGAGCGACGTGTCGCGGCTCACGCGGCTGCTCGTGCCGGGGCGCTGAACCCTAGCGGTACTTCACGTAGCACACCTTGTGGTGCGTGAAGAACTCGATGCCCGAGCTGCCGGCCTCGGGCAGGCCCGCGCCCGATTCCTTCGTGCCGCCGAACGGCAGCTGCGGCTCGCGCATCGGCGTCATGAGATTCACGTGCGCGATGCCGACCTCGGCGCGCTCCATGTACGTCAGCGCACGCGTTAGGTCGTTCGTGAAGATCGACGACGCGAGGCCGTACGCCACGTCGTTCGCGATGGTCACAGCCTCCTCGAAGTCACGCACGGTCACGATCACGAGCACGGGGCCGAAGATCTCCTCGCGCGCGATCGTCATCTGCGGGGTCACACGATCGAACACGGTCGGCGCGATGAAGCAGCCGCCGTCGTAGCCGTCGCCCTCGAGCGCCGTGCCGCCACAGAGCAGGCGCGCGCCCTCGCCAAGGCCCGCCGCGATGTAGCGCAGCACGTCGCGCTGCTGCTGCGCGCCGCACACGGGACCCATGCCGCAATCCTCGGCCGCACCGTCGCGCACGACGATGCTGCGCACCGCCGCGAGCAGCTTCGCCGTGAGCGCTTCCGCGACCTCCTGCACGACGATCACCCGGCTCGTGGACGTGCACCACTGCCCCGCCACCGTGTATGCCGCGCGCACGATTTCCGCCACGGCGTGATCGAGATCGGCATCGGCCAGCACGATCGCGGGATTCTTGCCGCCGAGCTCGAGCTGCGTGGGCGTCAGATGGCGCGCGGCCTGCAGCTGGATCGCCTTGCCGACCGCGGTCGAGCCCGTGAACGACACGGCCTTGATGCGCGGATCGGCCACGATCGCGTTGCCCACCGTGCCACCGCCGCCCGTCACGCAGTTGATCACGCCCGGTGGCACTCCGCCGGACGCGATCAGCTCGCTGTAGAGCAGCGCCGTGCGCGGCGTGAGGCTCGCCGGCTTCAGCACCACGGTGTTGCCGGCCATGAGCGCCGGCGTGCACTTGCGGCTCGGTACGTTGAACGGGAAGTTCCACGGCGTCACGATGCCCACGGGCCCGAGCGGCTCGCGCGTGGAGTACGCGAGCGTGCCGCCCGCCTCCACCGGCACCGTCTGCCCGCACACGCGCAGGCCCTCGGCGATCTGGTAGTCCATCTCGCGCAGTCCGGAATCCACCTCGGCACGCGCCTCGCGCAGGCTCTTGCCGTTCTCGCGCGTGATGACGGCCGCGATCTCGTCACGGCGCGCGCGCATGTTCTGCAGCGCCTGCTCGAGATGGCGCTTGCGCGCCTGCGGCGACAGTGCGCGCCACTCGGGGAATGCGGCCCTGGCCGCCGCGACGGCGGCGTCCGCATCCTCGGCGGCCGAATCCGCGAACGCGCCGGTCACCTCGTCGAGCCGGGCCGGATTGCGCTGCTCGAACGTGCGCCCGCTCGCGGCGTCGACCCACCGCCCGCCGATGAAATTCCTACCTTCGAATGCCGTCATCCGTCGCCGCACCACGCTGCGTCAATACCAGGGCGATTCCACCGAGCACGGCGGCCGCCGACACGCCCAAGCGTAACGTGACCGGCTCGGCCAGGAACAGCAGGCCGCCCGCGGCCGCGATCACCGGCACCGACAGCTGCACGACCGAGGCCTGCGTGGCCGCGAGGCCCCGCAGCGCGGCGTACCAGATCACGTAGCCCAGGCCCGACGTGACGGCGCCGCAGATCAGGGCCAGCAGCACGCCGCGCGGCGTACTGTGGCCGGACTCGGCCGCGGCGAGCGCGAGCAGCGCGGCGAACGGCACGGCACCGATGAAGTTGCGCGCGTTCGCGAGCAGCGCGCTCACCGAACCGCGGCCACGCAGCGAATACAGCCCCCACGTCACGCCCGCGACGGCCATGAGCGCCGCCCCCAGAGGCTCCGGCGCGCGGACGCCCGGCGACACCAGATACGCCACGCCGGTCACGGCCGCCGCGAGCCCGACCCAGGCCGCGGGGCGGAAGCGCTCACCCGCGCGGAAGCCCGCCGCGAGCATCGTGAGCTGGACCGTGCCGAACAGGATCAGTGCGCCCGTGCCCGCGCCGAGCGACCGGTACGCAACCGAGAACGCGATCGCGTAGATGCAGAGAACGGCCACGGCGAACCAGTCGCGCGGCTCGTCGGGCGTGCCGCGCGCGCGACGCAGCGTCAGCAGCCAGAGCACGAGGGCACCCGAGATCAGGCGCACGGCCGTGAAGCTCATGGCGTCGATCGCGGGCTCGGCCAGCGCGGCGCGGCACAGCAGCGAGTTCGCCGCGAACGCGCACATCGTGATGCACGTCAGCACGAACGTCCGCACGCCGGTGCGTGCGCTAACGGCGGGCATCCGGTCGCGTCTCGGGTCCCCGCAACGGCAAGGCGGCGAGCACCGCGCGCAGACACATCGGCGCCTGCTGCGCCGGCGCGGATCGTGGCACGGACGGCCGCCGCGCGCGTCGCGCAACGCCCGTCACCGCGCGACCCGGAACCGACCGCAGCAGGCACCGATCGCGCATCACTGCACCGCGAAGCAGTAGAACAGGCCCGCGCCGCCGGTCGCGACCAGATCCTGCTGGCTGCAGCCGCGGCTCGCGTGCACGGAGTTCCACGACGCGTTCGGTCCGCCGAGCCGGTCGTGGTGGCCGAGCATCGTGCCGCCCGCACCGTTACTCGTCCAGTTGTTGCACGTGGTGTTCATCGCGTTGCCGGGCACAAGACGACCCATCGAATCCGAGCCCGTCAGCATGTCGTGCGTGTTCGGCGTGTTGCCGACGCCGTTCACCTCCTCGCCCTTCTCGTTCAGCGCGGTGGGCTTGCGGATGTTGTTGCGATCGAGGTGCAGGTCGTCGATGTTCCAGGCGATGGGCACTCCCTTCGCGTTGTACCAGGGACCCTTGCCGATGCGGTCACGCGCATTGACCTGCGGCTGGCCGTTCGCGGCCGCGGCGGAGAGATACGCGCGCCACTCGGCGTTGCCGCGGCCGACGGCCGAGGCCAGCGCTTTGCAGTGCGCGTCCGCACCGGCCAGGCCGCCGAGATTCGCGCCGTCGCCCTTGCCGACGCTGGTCACGAAGAAGCTCATGGGCCCCTGCGGCTGCGGCGCCGGCGGTGCGCCTGCCGGCTGCTGCGCGACGGCCGCGCCGCCGAGCAGCGCGAGTGCGAGCGGAACGAGAGCGTGCTTGATGTTCATGGAACGGTTCCCCCAGTGGTGTGGTTCGAAACGGCCCGGACCACCCCCGTGATCCAGAGCGGCCGATTCTACCTGCGGGAACGTAGCACGCGGCCGGGATCACTCACACCGGGTCGACACCGGCACGCTGGCAAAAGTATTCCCAAGCGCGATCGAGCGCCAACGGCGACAGCTGCGTGGCGGAGGACCGGCGGATCTCGTCGGCGGACAGCCCTTCCGGATGGCCCAGCGCGAGCGCCTTCTGCTCGACGTCCGCGTTCACGGAAAGATACACGGCCGTGAGCACCGCGGCCTGGATCGAGCCGGCGGCCACCACGGCCCCGTGGCCGCGGATCAGCACGCAGGTGTTCCTGCCGAGCGTGCGGGCGAGATCGCGGCCCTGTTCCAGCGTGCGCACCAGCATGTCGGTGTCACCGAACTTCGTGCGGCTGTCCCACACCGGGATCTCGGCACCGATCAGGCTGGCCGTATGGATCACGGGTTTCAGCGGCGTCTTCGTGACGGTGAACGGCAGCACCGCGTACGCGTGGTGATGCACGACCGACATCACGTCCGGCCGCGCCTCGTACACGCCGGCATGGATCATGCGCTCGCCGTACGGCGTACGGCCGCGCGCATCGAGCGGCGCACCGTCCGCACCGAACTCCATGAGGTCCGCAAGCTCGACGAGCGCCGGGCTGCGCGAGCGGGAGAGAACGAACTGCGCCGGGTTGCGCGGATCGCGCACGCTGATGTGGCCGAACGCGTCGACCACGCCCTCGTTCGCGAGAATCCGGTTCGCCGCGACGAGCCGGCGGAACTCCGGCAGCGCCGGCAGCGAGCCGGCGTCGCGGCCGCGTTTCGTCTGCGCGTGCGCGCCACCGCAAGCGACCAGCGTCGCGAGCGACGCAGCGCCGCCCAGCACGCGGCGGCGCGTGAAGAGCCCTACACCAGGTTCAGGAACAGCCACGTCTTGCCCTTCGCGAGCCCGGCCAGCTCGCGGCCGATGGCGCCATACACGGGCGGCGACGAGGTGATGTGCTGCGTGCCCGCGTGCATGTCACGGAACAGCTGCTGCAGCGTGCCCGCGCGCAGCGCCGCGGTGCCCGCGCTCTTGTACGCGAACGCGGTGACTTCGTGCGCCGCCCAGGTCGAATGCGCGAGCGCGAGACGGATCAGCGTGTGCTGGCGCACCGAGAGCTTGTCGCCGCGTTGAATCGTCTGCGTGGCATCGTTCCAGGTCTCGTAGACGAACGCGCGTGCGGAGCGGTAGGCGGCTTCCGCTTTCGCGAGCTCTTCCTGGAAGCTCTGGCTGTCGGCGAGCGTGCCCGGGCGCCCGGCCTTCTCCGCCACGAGCGCGATCAGCTCGTCGAGCACGCGCCGGCCTATGCCGCAGGCCCACCCGGAGTGCGCGATGCCTGCGAAGCCGATGATGCCGATCGTGTACAGGCTGCCGCCGCGCAGCGGCTGCTCGGTCGTCGACATGTGCGTGTAGGCCTCGGGCACGTATGCGTCGCTCGTCGTGTAGTCGATGCTGCCCGTGGCGCGCAGTCCCAGCACGTCCCAGTTGTCGATCAGCTTCGCCTTGCTCACGGGGAACACGAAGATGCGCGCCTCGTTCGTGCCCTCGATGAGCCCCAGCGTGTGGATGTGCGTGCCGTGCTTGATGCCGGAGGCGAAGCTCCACGCCCCGGTCAGGCTGAATCCGCCGTCTTTCGGCACGGCCTTGCCGGGCCGCGTGCCCTGCCCGGCGATCACGGGCAGGCGCTCGCCGCCGAACAGCTCCTTCACGGCTTCGTCCTTGAGGTATGCGGCGCCGGTGCCGATGGCGAGCGACGCGGCCATCAGCACCCAGCCGGCCGACGGATCGCCGTACGCGACCTTCTCGATCACCTCGAGCGACGCGACGGGATCGAGCTCGAGGCCGCCGCGCAACGTCTTCGGCACCCACATGCCGAGCAGGCCTTCCCTGTGCATGGCGTCGACGACGGGCGGTGCGAGCTGCCCGAGCTGCTCGCTCCGGGCCGCGTTCTCACGCGCGAGGGTGGCGACGCGCTGCACGCGCTCCGCGAGACTGGGTTCCAGGTGACTGTGGCTCACGATCATTGCGCTCCCTGAAGCAGACGTTGCATGGCCGGCCGTGACGAGACGCGATCCGCGTACTCCTGGAATGCGGGCCGCGGCTCGAGGGCCTTGGTCATGAGGCTGTAGTGAATCTGCGATCCCACGTAGACGTCCACGGCGCTGAAGCGTTCCCCGAGTATGTACGGCCCCGGCGAGAGCGCCTTCTCGAGCGCGTCGACGGTATCCTCGAAACTGCCGTAGCCGACCGCGCCTTTGTGCTCGACCGGCGGCCGCGCGAGCATCTTGTCGACGACGGCCGGCTCGTAGCAACCCGCCGCGAAGAAGAACCAGCGCAGGTACGGGCCGCGCTGCGGGTCGCCGATCCTCGGCGCGAGCCCCGCCGCGGGGAACTCGTCGGCCAGGTACACGCAGATCGCGGCGGTCTCCGTCACGACCACGCCGCGATGCACGATGGCGGGCACCTTGCCCATCGGATTGATCGCGAGATACGCAGGCGTCTTGTGCTCGCGCTTCTCGAGATCGAGCAGCCGCAGCTCGTACGGCGCGCCGAGCTCGTCGAGCAGCCAGTGCACCGTGCGTCCGCGCGACATCGGATGGGTGTAGAAAACGACCTTCTCGGTCATGCGCCTCTCCCCGCGTTGGACGCTCGTGACTCTAGCGGCACCGTCCGCACCTATGCAAACCTGCGCGCATGCCACCCGCCACCACGCCCGCCAGCCGTCCCCCGATCCCTCGCGGCGTCTGGGCGCTCGGCCTCGTGAGCCTCTGCATGGACACGTCGTCGGAGATGATCCACGCGCTGCTGCCGGTGTTCCTCGTGACCGTGCTCGGGGCCAGCGTGACGACCGTCGGTTTGCTCGAAGGCATGGCGGAGGCCACGACATCGATCACCAAGGTGTTCTCGGGCGCGTGGAGCGACCGCCTCGGCAAGCGCAAGGCGCTGACGGTGCTCGGCTACGGGCTGGCGGCGCTCACGAAGCCGTTCTTCGCGCTGGCGCCCACCACGGCCTGGGTGTTCGGCGCGCGCTTCGCGGACCGCGTGGGCAAGGGCATTCGCGGCGCGCCGCGCGACGCGCTGCTGACCGACCTGACGCCCGCCGAGATCCGCGGGGCGGCGTTCGGGCTGCGGCAGACGCTCGACACGATCGGGGCGTTCGCGGGCCCGCTCCTCGGCATGGCGCTGATGGCCGCGACCGCCAATCACTTCCGCACCGTGTTCTGGTTCGCGGTGATCCCCGCGTTCCTATCCGTCGCCCTGCTCGTGCTGTTCGTGCGCGAGCCGGAACGCACGCAGCCGCGCAACGGCAACGGCCGCGTCGCATGGCGCCACGCGTTCGGAGCGCTCGGCGGCGCGTACTGGTGGGTCGTGGGCGTGGCCACACTGTTCACGCTCGCGCGCTTCAGCGAGGCGTTCCTCGTGCTGAAGGTCACCGACGTCGGTGTCGGCCCGGCGTTCGTCCCGATCGTGCTCGTGATCATGAATGTCGTGTACGCGTTCTCGGCATATCCCGCGGGCTACATGTCGGATCACGTGGGCCGCTGGGGCGTGCTCGCCGCGGGCGTGCTGCTGCTCGTGGCCGCGGACCTGACGCTCGCGGCCGCGGCTTCGCCGGCCACTGCGCTGATCGGCGTGGCCGTCTGGGGCCTGCACATGGGCTTCACGCAGGGGCTGTTCGCGGCGCTGATCGCCGACGTCGCTCCTCCCGAGCAGCGCGGCACGGCGTTCGGCGTGTTCAACCTCGTGACGGGCCTGGCACTGCTGCTCGCGAGCGTGCTGGCCGGTGCGCTGTGGGACCTCGGCGGCTCACGGCTCACGTTCCTCGCCGGTGCGGCACTGACGGGACTGGCGGCCGTCACCACGCTCGTGTTGTATGCCGGCGGCCGCCTGCCGCACCGCCGCACAGGCTGAGCGCACACGTATCGACAGCCGCCGCGCGAATCGGGATACTGCCGGCCCTTTTTTTGTTCGATCCGATCATGCTGCGCAGCGTCCGTTTCTATTCCGTCTCGACCCCGTGGCCCGAGTCCGAGCAGGAGCTGTCCGGGAAGCTCGCGACGGCGGCGTTCCGGCCGTGCGGCACGTACACGGAGCGCAGCTCGGGCTTCGAGCCGCCGACCGGTACCGAAGACGCGCCGCTCGCGCGCCGCGTCGGCGGAGCGGATCTGCTGCGTGTGCGCAACCAGGTGCGCGTGCTGCCGACGGCTGCCGTGAACGAGGCGCTCGAGGTGCGGCTCGCCGAATACCGCCAGCGCATGCAGGAGGAGCCCGGCCGGCGCACGAAGCGCAAGCTCAAGGAACAGACGCGCGACGAGCTGCTGCCGAAAGCGCTGCTGAAGTCCGATCGCACGACGGCGCTGTACCTGCTGCAGGAGAACGTGCTCTGCGTCGGCACGGCATCGGAGAATCGCGCCGAGCGCTTCCTCGAGCAGCTGCGCGGCGCGCTCGGCAAGCTCGACACGAAGCCGCTCGCGTTCGAGCGCCCCGCGTCCGAGCTGTTGAACCGTCTGTTCGCGGGCGATCCGCCGCCGAAGTTCGCGCTCGGGCGCGAGTGCCGCATGCGCGACCGGGCCGAGGCGAAGAGCACGGTGCGCTGGCAGGACGTGGATCTGACCGGCGCGAACGTGCGCAAGTGCGTGAAGGACGGCATGGAGCTCACGCATCTCGGCTTCGAGTTCGGCGGCGTGATGAGCGGCGTGCTCGACGCGAACTGTGTGCTCGGCAAGTTCAAGCTGCTGGATCTCGAGGAGCCGCCGGACGAAGCGGCCGAGGACCCGCTGGCGCGCTTCGACGCGGAGCTCACGCTGCTCGGCGGCACGCTGCGCCAGCTCGTGGGCAGCCTCAAGCAGGCGCTCGACCGGCGCTGAAGGAAGCAAGACATTTCTCTCGCCAAGACGCCAAGCTCGCCAAGGAAGAAGGAATGAGGGGCCGGCCAGCTCTGCACTGCCGCCTCGTTTGCCCTCGACCCGTCGGTTTCCGGCGTTTCTGTTCTTCCTTGGCGAGCTTGGCGTCTTGGCGAGAGCTTATCTACACTCTTCGCACATCCCACGAAGAGCACGGTCGATGACGGCCACGATTGCCCTGGCCTTCCTGCACCACGCGGCCGCGTTCGTCGTGTTCTCGCTGCTGACGGTGGAGCTCGTGCTGCTGCGCACCGAGCTCACGGCGCCGAATGCGCGCACGCTGCTGCGCATGGATGCCGCTTACGGCATCGCGGCCGTCGTGCTGCTGGCCGCGGGCTTCTCGCGCGTGCTGTTCACCGAGAAGGGCGCGGCCTACTACTTCCACAGCGCCCCGTTCATCGCGAAGCTCACGCTGTTCGTGATCGTCGGGCTGCTGTCGGTCTACCCCACGCTCACGTTCCTGCGTTGGCGCCCGGCGCTGCGCGAGCAACGCGCGCCGCAGCTCGACGCCGCCGTGCGCGGCCGGCTGCGCCTCGTCGTGCACCTCGAGCTCACGCTGCTGCTCGTGATCCTGCTGCTGGCGCCGATGATGGCGCGCGGCATCGGCTACTTTGGCTGAGGAGTGCCCATGATCGAACTGCCCGGAGCCTTCGTCACCTCGAGCGACGACCTGCCCTACGCCGACGACTGGGCCAACACCCCGGGCGTGCGCCTGAAGCTGCTGATGGCAGACATCGAGGGCGCGTGCGTGGTGGTCCGGATCAAGTTCGCGCCCGGCGTGCTGCTGCCGCCGCACGAGCACACGGGCGCGGTGCACGCGTTCACGCTGGCCGGCGAGTGGAGCTATCTCGAGTACGCGGAGAATCCGCCGAGCCGCGCGGGCTCGTATCTGTACGAGCCCGCGGGCAGCACGCACACGCTGAAGGTGGCGGACCACAACACCGGCGAGACGGACGTGGTGTTTGTCGTCTACGGCGCCATGATCCACTACGGGCCGGGCGGCGAGGTGCTCGCGATCGGCGACGCGGAGAGCCATCTGCGCGACTGGCCGGCTGCGCTCCGCGCGCAGGGCAAGCCGGTGCCGGCCAAGCTGCCGATCGGCGGCGCGATGCGCTACCGCAGCCTCACGCTGTAGCTACAGGCAGCTGCGGAAGTCCGTGCAGTTGCACATGCGCTCGCACATCGCGGGCGCCGGCTTCTCGGGTCTTGGCATCCTTTTGCGGTACTCGGGCAGCATCTTCTCGGCGCCGCCGCGCAGCACTTCGGTCGGCAATCCATACCAGCCCGCGATCTCGGTCAGGTTCGGATTGGTGCCCGGCAGATAGTGCGGCACGCTGTCCTCGGTGACCGGCGGCAGCTCCGTCACGTACTCGCAGTAGAACTGCGGCACCTGCTGACCCGGATCGAGCAGCCAGCTCTGGCTGCGCACGAGCGGCTCGGTGAAATACACGGGATCGTCGACCCACGTGACGACGGTCAGCAGATCGCCGTGCCGCACCCAGTGCTCGACCAGCGTGCGCTTGTCGCTGCTCGGCACCTCGTTGCGACGGTGGTAGTTCGCCTTCAGGTGCGTCGTGGTGATCGTCAGCTGATTGCCGTCCCACACGCCGGTCGAGAATCCCTGGAACGTGTGCTCGGCGTACTCCGGCGGATGCGGGCGGCCGTCGAGCCAGATCGTGCGCACGCTGCCCCACGCGGGCATGTAGGTCTTGAACGCGATCAGCTTCTGGTGCAGCGGCTCGATCTCCTTGTCGATGCGCATGTTGCCGAGGCCGCGCAGCCCATAGTCGGCCGAGTGCGGCCGGCACTGGTACTGCATGACCATCGACAGGCGATCGGCTTGGAACGTGTCACCGCGCATGCGCGCCGCATCGTTGAGCGGCAACGCGGTGTAGTCGCCGATCTCGGGCCCCGGAATGCGGTCGGCCGCGTCCTCGTGATACAGGGGCGACCATTCGCCGCTGAAGTCCACCTGGGCGCCCGCCGTGCCTGCCGCGAGCGCCCACACCACGATCAACAGAAAGCTCGGAGAACGCATGACACTCACCTCGACGTGCACGGCGTGGGATCCCAGCCGGCCGCCGTCTTCTGTTTCTTGAAATCCGTGCTCGTGACGAACGGCCCCTGCAGGTACTTCGGATCCGTGATGACCGTGGTCACCGTGAACCACTCGTCGCCGTTCGGCTCCTTGTGGTAGTCGAAGTACTCCTGCATCTGCGCGTCCGCGCTGTACGGCGGCCCGTTGCGGCGGTAGTAACCCTCGCGCAGGTTCGTCGTCGTGACCTCGAGCGAGCGGCCGGCCCGGCCGATGTTGCCGACGAAAATGCTGAGCCCCTCGCCCACGCCGCGCCCGCGCACCGGCCGCTCCCAGTTCGCCACCGAGTAGCCCTGCCAGCTGCGGTCCTCGGTGGTCGTGGGCGGTGCGTTGAAGTGCAGCAGGCGCGTCTGCGTGCCGGCGTCGGTCTCGATCTTCAGCGTCTGGTCGTCCTGCCAGCTGATCCGCACGCGGCCCGGAACGCGCATGATGGCCGGCGCGCCGAACGACTTGCACTGCAGGCCCAGCATCTCGTCGCGCGCCGCATCCCACGCGAGACCCACGCGCTTGCCCTCGGCGTTCAGCGGGATGCTCTGGAAGTCGCCGCGCGTGGGCGTCAGCATGCGCCAGCGCCAGTCCTCGCTGACGATCGACACCCAGGTGCCGGTCAGGTCGACGGGTGCCGCTTCGCGCGCCGTCTTGGGCGGACCGGGCGGAGGTCCGCCGGGAGAACCGCCGGGCGCGCGGCCTTGCGCACCGGCGAGCGCCGGCAGCGCGCAGCACACGATGGCGACGAGAGAGTGGAGATTGCGCTGTTGCTTGCTCATGACGCTCCTCACTCCGCCGCCTTCAGGCTGTCGTAGATCGACTTCACGAAGGCGTCGCCGGAGCCAAAGCGTGTGTCGTAATCGAGCGTCGGTCTCGCGGCCTGGATCTGCGTCAGCGTCTTGCCCTCCGCCATCAGCGCCTGCACACGGTCGCGCACGATGGCCACCATGTCGCGATAGTCGACGACGTCGGCCTCGTTGCAGAGGCGTCCGCGGCCCGGAATGATGCGCGTGCCTCCGTCCTGCAGGCGTGCCGGCACCGCGAGGTCCAGGATCCTGTTCAGCGCGGCGATCATGCCCTTCACACTGCCGCCGCGCGCCACGTCGATCACGGGGTACTCGTCCGGCACGAACAGCTCGCCGACGGCCAGCGTGTCGGACTTGCGGAACAGCACGATGCTGTCGCCGTCCGTGTGCGCGTGCGGCGCGTGGATGATGAAGATCGGCTCGCCGTTGAAGTACACGTCCTTGAAAGGGAGGATGTAGTTGTCGAACGGCACGCTGTCGCCCGGGAACGGATTCCTGTCGGCCTTCGTGAGCTCGGAGAGACGCAGCAGCACGTTCTCCTGCGCCACGAGCGTGGCGCCCGGGCGGCCCGACGCGGCCGTCGCACCGAACATGCCGGTGAGCGCGAGTGGCCCGTTGCCCTCGGTCAGCGGCACGTCGGGGCTCGTGCTGACGATGTAGCGGATCGGCGCCGGCGTGACGGTCTTGATCTGCGCGGCGATCTTCTCCGCCAGGCCCTTGCGCAGCGCGTTCACCACGAACACGCCATCGGGCCCCGCCTGCACTGCGATGTTGCCGGCCTTGCCCGCGTGCAGCATGTAGACGTTGCCCTGTACGGGCAGCATGTGCAGCTCGACGTCCGGCTGCGCGCAGGCGGCGCGTGCCGCGAGCGCGAGCAGCCACGCGAGCGGCACCAGTCTCGTGATGCGAGTCAAGAATCCCCCCGGACCGATCGAATGTGACTTGAGTCAAGTTTTCGCGAGGACGCCCGCGGTTGTCCACTGCTTTTTTCGCCCGGAATCGCGGTCGATTGCGAACGCTTATTCGTAGCGCAGCGAGCTGATCGGATCGAGGTTCGCGGCCTTGGCCGCCGGCAGCATGCCGAACAGCACGCCCACGAGCCCCGAGAAGCCGAGCGCGAGCACGACGGCCCACCACGGCGTGTGCGCGGCGGGAAAATTCGGGATCAGCGACGCGGCCAGCGCACCGATGCCGTAGCCTATCGCGAGCCCCACGAAGCCGCCGAGCAGGCAGAGCACGAGCGCTTCCAGCAGGAACTGCAACAGGATGTGGTGCCGCTTCGCACCAATGGCCTTGCAGATGCCGATCTCGCGCGTCCGCTCCGTCACGGACACCAGCATGATGTTCATGATGCCGATGCCGCCCACGAGCAGCGAGATGCTCACGATGCCGGCCATGACCACGGTCACGGTGTTCAGGATGGACTGGAACGTGTCCTGCAGCTGCGCGGCGGTCTGCACGCGGAAGTCGTCCTCGTCGTTCCTGCCGAGGTTGTGCGCGCCGCGCAGCAGGCGCGTGATCGTCGCGCGGAGGTTGTCGAGGTCGTTCAGGTCGCGCAGCGTGAGCTGCACCTGGATGTCGGGATCGCGCTGATTGCCCTGCAGGCTCGCCATGGTGCTGTACGGGATCAGCACGCGGTTGTCCTGGCTCTGGCCGAAGATCTCGCCCTTCGGCTCGAGCAGGCCGATGATCTTGAGCCATTCGCCGTTGATCAGGATGAACTCGCCGAGCGGATCCTTCGGCAGCGACAAGTCGTCGCGCACGCGCTCGCCGATCACGGCCACGCGCCGGCGCGTGTCGTTGTCGCTGTCGGACAGAAACCGGCCGCGCGCGGCGTAGTACTGCCCCACGAATTGGAACGCGTACGTGGTGCCGAGCACCTGCGACACCGTGCTCTGCGAGCCGTAGCGCACGGAGCTCTGGCCGTTCTGGATATACATGATCGGCGTGATCGACTCGAGGCCGTCCACGCGGTAGCGGATCAGGTCGTAGTCCTCCTGGGTGAGGCGCGAGCGTCGGCCCTGCAGCGCCTTCTCGAGCGACGTGTACGACTGCACGGTGACGCTGTTGCTCCCGAGGCCCTGGAACTGCTGCCCGATCGTGAACGACAGGCCCTGGATGATCGACACCATGGCGATCACCGACGCCACGCCGATCACGATGCCGAGCGCGGTCAGGAAGCTGCGGAACGCGTGCGCCTGGATCGACGTAAGGGCCGCGCGCGCGCCCTCCGCGGCCGCGAACCACAGCGTCACGCGGTTCGCCTGCTGGCGGGCGCGCCGCTCACGCGCGGGCGGGTGTGCGCTCATTCTTCCGGTCCTCGACGATGCGGCCGTCCTTCAGGCGCACGATCCGCTCGCCGTGCTGCGCGACGTCGGGCTCGTGCGTGACGACCACGATGGTCTGGCCGTCGGCGTGCAGCTCATCGAACAGCGCCAGGATCTCGATCGACGTCTGCGAGTCGAGATTGCCCGTGGGCTCGTCGGCCAGCAGGATCGACGGATTCGTCACGAGCGCGCGCGCGATGGCCACGCGCTGGCGCTGGCCGCCCGAGAGCTGGTTCGGCAGGTGGTCGCTGCGCTCCGCGAGGCCGACGCGCGCGAGCACGCGCTCCGCCTCGTCCCGCCGCTCGCCGAGCGGCAGACCGCGGTAGATCAGCGGCTGCATGACGTTCTTCAGCGCCGACACGCGCGGCAGCAGATTGAAGCTCTGGAAGATGAAGCCGATCTCCTGGTTGCGCACGTCGGCGAGATCGTTCTCGCTCATGTGGCTCACGTCGCGATCCGCCAGCACGTAGCGGCCGGCCGTCGGCGTGTCGAGGCAGCCGATGATATTCATCAATGTGCTCTTGCCCGAGCCCGACGAACCGATGAACACGACGTACTCGTTGTAGTCGATGCTCAGGTCCAGATCGTCGACGGCCTTGATGAGCTGCTGGCCCATCACGTAGTGCTTGCTGATCCCGGAGAGCTCGATGACGGGCATCGGCGGCTCACTTCCCGGCCTGCTTGCGCACCACGATGCGGTCGCCGTCCTTCAGTGCGCGCAGCACGCGGTCCGGCCCGGTGACGACCTCGTCCGTGTCGGCGAGGCCGGTCTTGATCTCCTGGTACGTGTCGTCGGACAGCCCGACCTCCACGGCGACGCGCGCCGCCCGGCTGCCGCGCACGACGAACACGCGACGCTCGGTCTTCGCCGCGGCCAGGTCTTCCTCCACCTGGATCGCCTGGATCGGTATCGCGAGCGCGTCCTTCTTCGTGGCCGTGAAGATCTCGGCGCGGCACGTCATGCCGGGCCGCAGCGTGATCTTCTCCGGATCGACGAGCCGGATCTTCACGGCGAAGCTCTGGCCCTGCTGCCCCTGCGCCACCTTGGCCGACACGCCGATCGAGTCGACGACGCCCTCCACCGGCTGCTCCGGATACGCGATCGCGAACACGCGCGCCATCTGTCCCGTGGCAACGTTCGCGATGTCGGCCTCGTCCACGTTGACCTCGGTGTGGATGCTGCCGGGATTGGCCACGGTCATCAGGTTCGAGCCTGGAATGTTCGTCGAGCTCGAGATGGCCGTCTCGCCGACCTTGATGTCGAGCGACGTGACCACGCCGTCGATGGGCGAGTACACGCGCGTCTTCGAGAGCCGGTCCTGCGCCTGATCGAGCAGCGCGCGCGCCTGGGAGAGCGCCTCGCGGCTCGAGCGCAGGTCCACCTCCGCGATGTCGAGATTGCTGGTGGCCGTCGTGAAGCGGTCGTCGTCGATCAGCTTGCGGTCGTGCAGCTCTTTCATGCGCTGCCACTGCGTGCGCAGGTTCTGGGCCTGCAGCTGCTGGCGCTGGATCGCGATCTCCTGCACGCGCACGCTGGCCTGGTTCTGCTCGACGGCGGCGCGCAGCCGCTGATCGTCGATCTGCAGCACGAGCTGGCCCTGCGTGACGTGCGCGCCCTCCTGCACGTAGATGGCCGTCACGCGGCCGATCTCCTCCGTCGTGAGCTTGACCTCCTGCTCGTGCACGAGCTTGCCGGACGCGAGCACGGAGGACTGGATGTTGCGCCGCTCGACCTTCTCCGCCTGCACCTGCACGGCCGAGCCGCCGCTCACGCGCGCCTGGATCAGCGGTACCGCGATCACCAGCACGACGATGCCGACGATCAGCAGCAGCTTGCGGTTCATGCGGGCTCCGTCAACGCAATGCGAGCAGCGTGCCCACGGCGACGATCACCGCGAGCGGCCCGAGCACGATGGCCGCGGACAGCGCGAGCGAGCGCTTCGTGAACACCTGGTAGCCGACGATCGACAGCACGAGGCTCCACACGGCCGTGACGTCGAGGCTCAGCAGAAACCGCTGGAATCGCGTAACGTTGGCGAAATCGACGCCGAGCAGGTTGCCGAACGAGAACGGATTCAGCTCTTCCTGGCGCATGAACCGCGCATCGGCCGCGAGCACGTGCACCAGCGACGCGAGCACACCGAACACGATGGGCACGGCGCACCAGGCCGCGAGCGCGAACCACTGCCGGTACTTCACGCCGTCACCGGTCGCAAACGAAACGACGGTGTAGTACAGCGCGGACAGCGCGAGCACGATCGCGATGACCACGGCCGCCCCGCCGGCGCCGAGCGCGCCATACACTGCCGCAGGCACGCGCGTCACGGCCTGCACGGCCTGCTCGCGCTGTGCGTTCGTCAGGTTCGGCGTCTGCTGCAGCTGCTGATCGACGAGCCACGGCAGATCGACCGACACCGTATAGACATAGGAGACCAGGCAGTACAGCACGAGCACGATCAGGAGCGGCAGCCACACCGTGGGCCGTTCCTTCAAGGTGGCGAACGCCTGGGCCGGCGCCGTGATGACGTTCGTCAGCAGGGTCAGCGAGGAAGATGTCGCCGTGCTCATGCGGTCCGCCCCCTACGCGACACACTCGGCAGCGGACAGTACCACGAAAGCGATTGATTGGCGCTCTGACGCGACGTGAGGGTCACTCGCCCGGCGCTTTCGGCACGAGGCGGCATTTCACGTTCGACTGCGGGAGCGCCTCGGCGAGCATGGACGCGAGTGGCGACTCGTCGCACTCCGGCTTCAGCTTCATGTACTCCGGGATGGATTCCACGAACAGCCCGCTCGGCGGCTCGATGCGGCCCGACACGCATACGGGCAGGCCGAAGAATCCGAAGCCGCCCGTGACCTTGTTGCACCAGAGGCTCAGGCGCTGGCCGACGGCCGTGCGCGCCCTGGCCGGGCCCAGGAAGCTGCGGCTCGAACCTGCCTGATGATCGAAGATGCTCGGCTTGCGCGGCGCGGGCGCACTGCGCTCCGGCGT
>DASZSB010000105.1:0-26693 GCA_035548835.1 Gammaproteobacteria bacterium
TCCACCTTGTAGTTGCCGGCCGGCATGACCGGGTGACTCGCACTGATCGCCGTATCGCTGCCCGGTGTGACCGCGCTCGCGGCAGTGCTGCCGAAGGTGACCGTGCCAGGCAGCGAGGCGAACCCGGAGCCACGGATGAACGTCTGCCCGGTCGAGCCCTCGGCCACGGCGTGCGGCATCACGAACTCCGTGTGCGGCAGCCGCAGGTCGAGCGTCACGTGCAGGACGCGATCGCTGAAGGCCCCGGGCTGCTGCGCGCCGAACGTGACGTCGGCGGAATACAGACCCTTCGGCAGTCGTTCCAGGACGGCCGGTACGAGCGACAAGGTGATCTGATGCGCCGTGGCGGTGTCGCCACTCTGGGGGGACACCTGCAGCCACGTGCTGCTGTAGCCGGCGATCCAGCCGAGAGAACCGGCGACGCCCGAGCTCACGTCGGCCGTCAGCATCCGCTGCAAATCGGCGCTCTGCGTGTTTGCATCGACGGTGAAATCCACGTTGCCCGTGACGCTGAGCGCACTCTGCACCGTGTACGTGACGTCGCGCTTCACGCGCCGCGGCGTCGTGCCGGGCTGCACCTCGATCGTGCCGGTATAGGTGCCGGCGGGGAGATCGGCGAACTGGGCCTGCAGCGTGGCCGGACTCGCCGACGCCGCCGACGTGCTCGCGGGGTTCAGCGTCACGAACGCGGGCCCCGTGCCCGTGGGCGTGAACGTCGCATGCCACGGCTGCAGCGTGCCGCTCGGATGCGTGAGCGTCAGCGTCTGCGGCGGCGTCGCGACGTGCTCTACACCGCTCACGTTCAGCGGACCGCTCGGCGCGATGTCGAGGCCCGGCGTGATGGTGTACGTGTACGTCACGGTCTGCCGCCCGTTCGCGACCGCGCCCGTGGAGCACGTCTGATCCGCGCAGCCGATGAACGTGAGGCCGTTCGTCGTCGTGGCCGGGCTCGCGAACGAGTACGGCGCCTCCGTCGGCCGCACCTGGTACGTGCAGGACGCGCCGCTGCACGTGAGGCTCGTGACCGTGCCGTTCTCGCCGCGGATGTACGTGGTCCCGGAGCCGAGCGCCGTGATCGTAATGGTCTGCGCCGGCGGCGGGTCCGCGTCGTCCTGATTGGCCGTGAAGCTCAGCGTGCTCGGCGAGATCGAGATGCCGCTGACGGCACCGCCGCCGCCACCGCCACCGCCACTGCTACCGCTACTGCCGCCGCCCCCTCCACCTCCGCCGCCTCCGCAGCCGGCGAGGATCACGGTCAGAGCCACCACAGACAGTAAGGGAACGGCGCGATTCATGGCGACGGACCTTCCGCGTTCTTGTTGTTGTTATGGCGCGCGTGACCGGACGATGTGCGTCCGGTGGTTCCGCGTCGCAGCCCCCGCTCGAACGTCGCGCAGAATAGCAGCGGGCTGCCCGCGCGGTCATCCCGGAAACGCGACTTCGGACGGGTCGAAAGCGTTATGTCGTAGGTGGGGCGCGCCGGCCCACCGGCAAACGCCTACTCGTCCAGCACTCCGGGCAGCCACATGAGATCGGTCACGCCGTAATCCACCTCGGCCTGCGACAGCAGCGTCGTGAGCTGGCCGCGATGATGCGTCTGGTGGTTGAAGAAATGCACGAGGAGCTTCCAGAGCGGCGCGCTGCGCTCGGCGCTGCTCACGATGCTGCGGAACCGCAGCGTGGCCTCGAGATCCGCCTCGGTCAGCCCGTGCACCCAGTTCCTGATGTGCGCGTCGAGCTCCACGCGCTCCGTACGCAGCGCGTCGAAGCTCGCGTGCAGCTCCTGATCGAGACTCTTCGCGGCGAACGGCTTGCCTTCGAACCGGCCGAGCCAGATGCGATCGGCCAGCAGCAGATGATTCAGCGTGCCGTGGATGGAATGGAAGAACGCGCCGCGATCGCGCTTGCGCTCCTCGTCCGGCAACGTCGAGCACACGGCGTACAGCCGGTCGTTCATCCAGGCGTTGTAGGCGGCCATGAGCCGCACGTGGTCGATGCGCATTGCGGTCACCTCTTAAGCGCAATGAACGCGCCCAGGATCATCAGCGCGGCGCCGGCCACGCGCGCCGGCGTCAGATGGAACACCAGCGAGCGCATCAACCCGAAGTGATCGATCGTCAGCGCCGCCAGGATCTGCCCCGTGACGACCAGCGCGATCGCGGTGCCCACACCGAGCCGCGGGCTCAGGAACGTGATCGTGAACACGTAGAACGCGACGATGAAGCCACCGCTGTAGCTCCACCACGGCGCCGTTTTCAGGGCCGCCGCATCGGGGAACCCCTTCCCGGATACGGCGACTGCAGCCGCGGTCGCGAGCGTTGCCACGGCGAACAGCGTCAGCGCCGCGAACGGCACGTTGGCGCCGATCGCGCGTGCGAGCGCGGCGTTCGACGCCGCCTGCACCGGGATCAGCGCACCGCTGACGATGGCCATGGCCCAGAGCAACACCGTGACACTCATTGCGACTGCCTCCTTTCGTTTTCGCAGACCGGACGGTCGCGCAGTGGCGCCGCGTCGCGAGCCCGGACTACCATGCACGAGCCACGCCGATCATAGCCCGCCACGAGGACGACACATGCGCGATTTGAGCTTCGGTCAGCCGCTCGGCGGCATCGTGCAGATGGCGTACATCGTGCCCGACATCCGCAAGGCCATCGACGAGTGGATCACGCGCCTGAACGTGGGCCCGTGGTTCCTGCTCGACCACTTCACGGGCGAGCGGCCGGTGTACCGCGGCCGGCCGTCGACGGCCGACGTGGCCATCGCCATGAGCTTCGCGGGCCACATGAACATCGAGCTGATCCACCCGAACGATGGGAATCCGTCCGTCTACAAGGAAGCCATCGATGCCCGCGGCTACGGCTTCCACCACTGGGGCATCGCGAGCACGAACGTGGACGCCGACGTGAAGCGCTACAAAGCGCTCGGCATGGACGAGGCGTTTCGCGCCGGCGTGCCGACCGGCGGCGACGTGGTGTACATGGACGCGCGCGGCGCGCTGCCGGGATTCGTGGAGCTGATCCCGACGAACCCCCTCATGGAGGAAGTCTTCGAGCGCTTCCGGCAGACGGCGCGCCGCTGGGACGGCAAGGACCCGATCCGGCCCTTCGGTTAGACGCTACTCGCCGCGCAGGGCCGCGGCCGGGTCGATACGCGCCGCCCGGCGCGCGGGCACGTAGCTGGCCGCGACCGTCACGGCCACGAGCAGCACCGCGACGCCCGCAAGCGTGACCGGGTCCGTGGCGCTCACGCCGTACAGGAACGACGCCAGCACGCGCGTGCCGGCCAGTGCGCCCACGAGCCCGAGCGCGATGCCGAGCGCGGCCAGCACGAGCGCGCTGCGCACGACGCCGTGCACTACGCTCGCGACGGGCGCGCCGAGCGCCATGCGCAGCGCGATCTCGGCCGTGCGCTGCGTGACGGTGTACGCGAGCACGCCGTACAGGCCCACGGCCGCGAGCACGAGCGCCAGCGCGGCGAACACGCCAAGCAGCGTGAGCTGTGTGTTGCGGCTCGCGAGATCGGCGTCGAGCACGTCGGTCATCGGCCGGATCTGCGCAACGGGCTGGTCCGGGTCGACGTCCCACACGGCCCGCCGCAACGCGGCCGCAAGGGCCATCGGGTCACCCTGCGTGCGCACGAGCAGGTGCCTCGGCCAGAAGAACGCGAACTGCACGGGGATCTGCGCGCTCGCGAGGTAGAGCTCGGGCTCGGCCGGCACGTCGAGGCCCATCTGCCGCACGTCGCCCACGACGCCGATGATGGTATTCCACGGCGCATCGGCGCCCTCGGGCCCGAAGCGCACGCGCTTGCCGATCGGGTCCTCGCCGGGGAAGAGCTGCCGCGCCATGGCCTCGTTGATGACCATGACGGGCGGCGAGCCCGCGTCGTCGCGCGCCTCGACCAGGCGGCCGCGCTTCAGCGGCACGCCGAGCGTCTCGAAGTAGCCCGGTGTCACGACGCGGTTCGCGATGATCTGCTTCTGCCAATCCTCGGGCCGCGGCGGCGGCCGGCCTTCGACTCGTACGTACGTGCGCCCGCCCTTCATCATCAGCGGCGCGTTGTTGATGTAGCCCGCGCTGACGACGCCGGGCAGTGCCTGCACGCGCTCCTGCACGCGCCGGTAGAAATCGGTGCGTTTCGAAAGATCCGCGTATTGCGCGGGCGAGAGCACGGTCTCCGCGATCAAGAGGTGCTCGGCACGGAAGCCCGGGTCCGCCGCGAGCACGGCCGCGTAGCTGCGCAGCAGCAATCCCGCGGCCGCGACCAGCACCACCGTGAAAGTGATCTCCGCCACCACGAGCGCGCTGCGCAGCGTGGCGCTACCGGCGGCCGCCGTGGCCGCGCCGTTCTTCAGCGCGGCGCCGAAGTCGCGACGCGCCGTGAGCAGCGCGGGACCCGTGCCGAACAGCAGCACGGTGACCACCGCGAGCGCCGCCGTGAACGCGAGCACGCGCCAGTCGAGCCCGAGATGCATCGCATCCGGCACCACGCCGGGCACGAGCCGGCCGAGATAGCGGAACGAGAGCACCGAGAGCGCGACACCCACGGCGACGCCGGCGGCCGCGAGCACGGCGCTCTCCGTCAGCAGCTGGCGCAGCACGCGGCCCGTGCCCGCACCGAGCGCCTTGCGAACGGCCACCTCGCGCTGCCGCTGCGCGCCGCGCGCGAGCAGCAGGTTCGCCATGTTCGCGCACGTGATCAGCAGCAGCGTCGCAACCGCGGCCGCGAGCAGGTACACCGTGGGGCGCGTGCGCGCGTAGTACGTGAGCTGGTCCTTCAGATCCGCGATCGTGACGCCGAGAGCGCGCGGCGCGTTCACGGCAGGCGCCGATTGCGCGGCCTTCGAGATCGCGGCGAGCTCGGCCTGCGCCGCGGCCGGCGTGACGCCCGCCTTCAGGCGGCCGACGACGTCGTACGAATAGTTGCCGCGCGAGCCAAGCTCCTCCGGCGTGAACGCCGCCGGCACCCAGACCGCGATGTCGGGCGTCGGGTAGCGAAAGTCCGGCGGCACGACGCCGACGACCGTGCGCTGCAGGCCGTCGAGCGTGATCGTGCGGCCGATCAGTCCAGGGTCCGCGCCGAACCGGCGCTGCCACAGCGCGGTGCTCACGACGGCGACCGGCAGCGCGTCCGGGCCTTCGTCGTCGCCGCTGAACACGCGGCCGAGCACGGGTTGAAGCCCCAGCGCGCCGAACAGGTTCGTCGTCACGCGCGCGCCGGCCAGCCGCTCGGGCTCGCCACCGCCCGTGAGGTTGTAGCTCACGGGCAGATACGCCGCGAGCGCGTCGAACGAAGCGCTGTGGTCGCGCCAGTCGCGATAGTCCGCGAGCGAAGGCTCCGCGCGCTCCGGCCCGCCGACGGGACGGAAATCGTCGAACACCATCACGAGCCGGTCGGGATCGGGGAACGGCAGCGGTCGCAGCACCGTGGCGCTCACGAGGCTGAAGATTGCGGTGTTCGCGCCGATGCCGAGCGCGAGGATCACGACCGCCACGGCCGTGAAGCCCGGCGCCGAGCGCAGCGTGCGCAGCGCGTAGCGCACGTCCTGCAGCAGCAGATCCGGCGAGAACGATGGGCGGCGCGGCTTCATGACGTTCACGACGGCCACGATGCAATGGCCGGGCCAGGCGTCGCACGCGCGCCGCGACTGGGCCGCGCGGCGGCCCGGCGCGCGCGGCGTCCCGAAAGCGGACTTGCGCGTCCCGCCCGGGGGACGCGAATGGCGCTACCCATGCGCGCGGCGCTGAGGCAGCATGGCCTCATCGGCCACTTCGGAGATGCGCGCATGGGAGCGTTGGACGGTTTGATCGGTCAGGTGCTCGGCGGCGCACTCGGCGGCGGCGGCCAGGCGAGCAACCCGCTCGGCAGCATCCTCGGCAGCCTGGCGGGCAGCCTCGGCGGTGCCGCGAATGCGGGAGCCGGCGCGGGCGGCGGCGGGCTCGGCGGCATGCTGGGCAGCGTTCTTGGCGGCGCCGGCGGCTCGAGCAACGCGGGCGGCGCGCTGGCCGGCGGCGCCATCCTGGCCGCGGTGCTGCAGATGGTGCAGCAGCAGGGCGGCATCGGCGCCGTGCTCGGCAAGCTGCAGAACGGCGGTCTCGGCTCGCACACGGCGTCGTGGGTGGGCACCGGCGCGAACCTGCCCGTGACCGGCGACCAGCTGCATCAGGCGCTCGGCGCGGACGCGCTCGGCGGGCTGGCCGCGAAGCTCGGCGTCAATTCCCAACAGGCGGGCCACGTGCTCTCGCAGGTGCTGCCGGAGCTCGTGAATCAGCTGTCGCCTTCCGGGCAGCTGCCGGCGAATCATCACGACCTCCTGAGCGAAGGGCTCACGATGCTGCGCGGGCTCGGGCATCTCTGACCGCGGAGTGGGCGCCCACATGAATTCGCAGCGTTCGATCGCAAGAGTATTCCTGGCGTGGATGACCGCGGCGCTGCCGGCGCTGGCCCTGGCCCAGGCCGCGGCACCCACCGTCGAGCAGCGGCTGCAGCGCGTCGAGGACGAGCTCGCCATCCGCAGAGTCATCACCGCGTACTCCAACACGCAGGACGCGCATGACTACGACGGCTATGTGACTCTGTTCGCGCAAGACGGCGAGTGGGTCAGCGGTACCAACGTGTACAAGGGCCGCGAGGCCATCAAGAAGATGCTGATCGGCCTCTACGGCGCGCCGCCGCCAGGCTACGTAAACGGCGAGAGCTTTCACATCTCGTTCAACGCCGACGTCCGCCTGAACGGCAACACGGCCACCGCAACCTCGCGCCACGTGCTCTTCATGCGCGGCCCCACCGGCTCGCCCGTGCCGATGCTGTCCGGCCGCTACGACGACGAGTTCGTGCGCGAGAACGGCGAGTGGAAGATCCGTCGGCGCGTCGATACGCCCGTGATCCCGACGGCCGCCGAGTGGACGAAGATCATCACCGAGCTACGGGCCGGGAAGTAGCGTCGGATCGCGGTCGCGCAGGAAGTGCATGCCCTCGATCGCCTGGCTGTAGTCCATCGATTCGCCGAGCCAGCGTGAGCGGATGGTCTTCGCATCGATGTGCAGCCCCGCCGCGTGATTCAGCTCGTGCAGGCGCAGCACCGCGTCGAACGGCACGTCCGGTTCCGTCGCCTGGACGCTTCCGCGGAAGCGCTGCTCGCCGCACTCCGCCACGCGCGTGCCGTCCGGCCGCGTGAACACGAACACACCGTCGTCCGTGACGTTCAGACCGAAGCCGCCTTCGTGCACCAGCCGATGGTGGAACCGGCACAGCGTGACGAGATTGCCGAGCTTCGTCTCACCGCCGTCCGCCCAGTGCGTCACGTGATGGCCTTCCGTAAACCGCGTGCGCGTGCAGCCCGGGAAGCGGCAGCCGCCGTCGCGGCTGCGCAGCGCGCGGGCCAGCGCCGGCGGAATCGCGCGCGTGCGGCGGCCCACGTCCAGCGGCTGGCCTTCGGCGCCGTCGAGCATGCCCACGAGCGTTGCGTCGCACGCGAGCCGGCGCGCCGTGTCGAGCGCGAGCGAGGGGCCGTCGTCGAGCTCGCAGCAGTGCGGCTCGCGCTCGTCGGCGGCGGCCGCCTGCGTGAGCACGGCCTGGTCGACGTGCACGACCACCTGGTAGCGATCGGCCGTGGAGCCCGCGTCGTCGTCGCCGCGATGCGCGAGGTAGTGCTCCGCCACGCGCGCGAGCGCGTCGGCGCGGAACGCGGCGGCCGTCTGCTCCCGCTCGAACGGCGACGCTTCCGCGGAAGCGTCCGCGCCTTCGCGCTCGCTCGCGCGTAGCTCCTCGACCGCCGCATCGAGCGCCTTGCGCACCACGGCACCGACCTCGGGCGGCAGCCGCCCGTGCACCACGAGCATGCCCGCGTCGTCGAAGAAGTAGTGGAGACCGCGACTCTCGTGCTGCCCGTGCGCGCGCCGCGCGGCCTCGGCCCGCTCCACCCAGCGATACTTGCGCGCGAGCTTCTCGACGTGCGCCGCCGTGCCGTGCAGCGCCACGCTGACGAGCACGGATTCGTTCGCCGCCGTGGCCACGCGCGTCATCGCCCGCACCTTGGAATACGAGAGCTCGCCGCGCGCGAACGCCGCGCTGATCTGCGGCAGGCTCTCGAGCGCACGCGCCACGCGCACCTTCTCGCGCGCCGCAACCGTGCCGATGCCGCACTGCCAGTTCAGCCGACGTCCCCCCGCTCTTGAGTAGCGAGAGGGTCTAGAGGCCAACCCCGGCTGAGCTCGGTCCCGAAGGAGTCCCGACCCGAGACATTCTCCACAGAAGTTATCTATACCCAAATCCATCGCGGCGAGAGCGCAAATAGAGGTTCCAGTGAGAGTTCGAGGCGCTATCGCTAAGGCACCTTCGGGTGAAGCGGCTCGACGCGCAACTCGGGCCACAGCACCCGCCATCGCGTGGCCTTCAGGTCGTAGCGGTCTCCGGGCAGCATCGGAAACAGCGGATTGGGTCGCATGACCACGTTGAATACATCGTCCACGCCAAGCGGCGCATAGAGGTCGACGCCGCTGTCGCCCGTTGGACGCACTGCGACCATGCAGCACACGGCGAGGAATCGGTCGACGCCGTCTGTCGAGCAATGCAATTCGGGGTACCCCGCTACGCCGAACTCGTCCTCGTACCACAGGTGGACGCGCGCTTGATTCCGCAGCTCGATTTCACAGCCGAGGTCAGCGAATAGCGACGCGGCCTTCCGATTGATTCGCTGCTCCGCCGCCGCCGAGCGATCGGTGGCGTCGAAGTAGAAGACGTCGTAGTCCTTGATCCCGCGCGATGCCGCATCTCCACGCAAGACATTCCAAACGGTCTGGAAGAGACAACCGCCCGCCAGCCAGGCGTCCGGGATGCCGAGATCCGGTAGCCGCGCGAGGATATCGGCGACGGTCGAGTTCTCGTGAATCACCCGAACGAAACGTTCTCGCACCGGGTCGGCGCCACTCTGTGCGACATGTCGCAGGTGATGAGCACGCGCCACCGGCCGCCTACCCGCACGGCTCCGCCATGGATCGTGCGATCTCGTCCACGAGCGCTTTCGGCGCCACCGACGCCGCCTTGGTATTCGCACGCCCGTTGCACCACAGATCGCGAGCGAGCGTGTCCCGGTGCAGGAACTCGCGCCACGCGTCCGCGCCGTCGTTCGGGCGCACGCAGTTGTCGAGCTTGCCGTACGGCCCCCACGACTGCCTGTGGCCGTCGGGCATCACGATCAGCGGCGCGTGCATGAACTTGGATCCGGCCGCAACGCTTTCCGGCGGCCCCTTCGCGCGCAGTTCGGCTTTGAGGTCGAAGCCGCACACCTCGATGACGTCGCCCGGCTTCACAACCGGCGCGTCCGCGGCCATCCGGTTGGCGCGCAGGATGCGCTGGAGTCGCCCCGGAGCGGGGCCCTCCACACTCCAGCGCTGAACCTTGCCGTCGGCGGTCCGCTGCTCGAGCTCGAGCATGGCGTGCGGGCTCACCGGCGCGTAGCTCACCACCGTGCCCTTGACCCAGAGGGGCGCCGACGCGTCGAACATGCCGTTGGAGTGATGCGCGTGCACGACGCCCGCCCCCGCGGCGAGTACCACTGCCACGACGGTGAGCGCCCTCACACGCACACTACAGCTCGATCCGCCCCGTGCTGTCGCCAAAGCTCTCGCGATTGAGCCCGTACAGCCCGGCTATGCTGAGCAGCAGATTGCTAGCGGACACCGTCTTCGACGGAAACGCGAGATGCCGGTCGCCCTTCAAACGCCCGCCTGCGCCGCCGATCAGCACGTGCGGCACGTCGTAGTGAAGGTGCTGGTTGCTGTTGCCCATGTTCGTGCCGTACAGCGTCAGCGAGTGATCGAGCAGCGTGCCGTCGCCTTCCGGGATCTTGCGCAGCTTGTCGATGAAGTACGCGAGCGTGGCCACGTGGTAGCGGTTCAGCTTGGCGTACTCGAGCACGAGGCGCGGGTCCTCGGCGTGATGCGAGCCGCCGTGGAAGCTGATCGTGGTGCCGCTCTCGGGGTACACGCGGCCGGTGAGGTCGCGCGCGTACAGCAGCGTGGCCACGCGCGTGATGTCGGCCTGGTACGCGAGCGTGAGCAGATCGAATTGCAGCTTGATGTGCTCGGCGAAGCTCTCGGGCACGCCGGGCGGCACGCTCATGCTCGGCACGTCCTTCGAGGCCTGCGCGGCGATGCCGAGCCGCCGCTCGATCTCGCGCACGTCGTCGAGATACTGCTCGAGCCGCGTGCGGTCGTAGCTCGCGACGGAGCTCTTCAGCGAGCCCAGGTCGTCGGCCAGAGAATCGAGCACGCTGCGCTGCTGCGCGCGGCGCAGCGCGCGCACTTCCGGCGTGGCGCCGTCGCCGAACATGCGCTCGAACACCACCTGCGGGTTGATCTCCATGGGCAGCGGCCGCGTCGGCGTCTGCCACGAGATCGTGTTGGTGTACACGCAGCTGTAGCCTTCGCCGCAGTTGCTGGAGTTCGCGCCGGGATCCTCCACCGCCAGCTGCAGCGACGGCAGCAGCGTGCCCTGCCCGATCTCGGCCGCAATGGCCTGATCGAGCGTGGTGCCGGCCTGCACGTCGGCGCCCGTGGCCTTGCGCGGCTTCACGCCGCAGAGGTATGCGGACGCCACGAAGTGGTCCGCGCCCGTCACGCCCGGCGGATTCTCCGACGCCGTGGCCCAGAGCCCGCTCGTGATCACCGTGCGATCGCGAAACGGCGCCAGCGGCTCGTAGATGAACGGGAACTCGAAACCCTTCGCGGTCGACTTCGGCACCCAGTAGCCGGGTGCGGCGCCGTGCGGCACGAAGATGCCGGTGAAGCGCGTGGGCACGACGTCCGCGGCGCGCGCGACCGGCGTCAGCGCCGGCACCATGGCATCGAGCAGCGGCAGCGCAATCGTCGAGCCGAGCCCGCGCAGCACCGTGCGCCGCGACAGCCGCTTCTTCGTGATGAATCTCATCGTGCCTCCCCTGCCGCCGCCACGGTCGTGACGGCACCCGGCGCCTGCTTGCTGACCGCCGCACCGACCTTCGTGCTCATGCGGAACGCGTCGCTGGCCGCGATGGCCGCGACGATCGTGCCGAGCCGGTAGTTGTCCTTCGCGCTCTCCGCCACGATCCTGCGCACGGCCGGCATGTCGTACGCCTCCACACCGCGGCCGAGCGCGTACGTCAGGAGCTTCTCCGCGAGGTTCGTGACGTAGCGGTCCTTGTATTTCAGCACCCAGGCGCGCAGCTCAACTGGACCCTTCAGCTCCGTGCCGTCGTACATCGTGACGGCAGCGTTGATCGGCGACGTGCCGTCCTGCGTGCGGTAGTGCCCGATCGCATCGAACGGCTCGAGCGCAAACCCGAACGGGTCCATGAGCGAGTGGCAGGCGGCGCAGGTCGGGTTCTTGCGGTGCTCCTCGTACTTCTCGCGCAGCGTGGGCTCGCGCGCGTTGCCGGCGGCGTCCGCCTTCTTCTCCTTGAGCGCCGGCACGTTCGGCGGCGGCCGCGGCGCGGGCACGCCGAGCAGCGTGGACATGACCCAGTTGCCGCGGATCACGGGCGCCGTGCGGCCGGGCTGCGACGAGACCGTGAGCACGCTGCCCTTGCCGAGCAGCCCCCGGCGCAGGTCGAGATCGGGGCCGAGCGTCACGCGGCGAAACTCGCTGCCCTGCACGCCGGGAATGCCGTAGTGCTTCGCGAGCCGGTCGTTCACGAACGTGTAGTCCGCGGTCAGCAGATCGAGCACGCTGCGGTTCTCGTCGAGGATGCTCTTGAAGAAGAGCTCCGTCTCGGTGCGAAACGCCTGGCGCAGGTTGTCGTCGAAATCCGGGAACGCGGCGACGACGGGCTGCTGCGCGTCGAGGTTGCGCAGCGACAGCCACTGGCCCGCGAAATTCTTCGTGAACGCGGCCGAGCGCGGATCGGCCAACAGACGCTTCGTCTGCGCGGCGAGCACGGCCGGCTCGTGCAGCTTGCCCTGCCCGGCCAGCGCCAGCAGCTCGTCGTCGGGGATGCTGCTCCATATAAAGAAGGAGAGGCGCGACGCGAGCTCGAGATCCGTCAATGCGTACGATTCGCCTTCTGCCACGTTCGCGGGCTCGGCTTCCAGCCGGTAGATGAACTTCGTGTCGACCAGCACGCGCTGCAGCGCCATCTCGACGCCGGCGTCGAAGCTGCCGCCCTGCTCGCGCCCGCGCGCGTAGAAGTCGAGCACCTTCCGCACGTCGCGCTCGGTCTCGAGCCCGCGGAACGCGCGGTGCACGAGCGCCGTGACGATCTTCTGCGCGCAGGCCGGCTCGTCGGCCGCGCTCTCCGGCCGGCACACGAACAGGCGATCGCGCGCGACGGAATGCGCGGCGCCCTGCGCCGCGTAGGGACCGTCGATGCGCACGCTGCCGATGTGCGGATAGAACGTGAAGCCCGGCAGGCCGCCGGTCTCGATCGTGCTGCGCTCGAACGCGTTGTTCAGGTCGAGCAGCGGCGCGTAGTCCGTGGCGAGGAACGTCACGCCGATCCTGTGCGGCCCGGCCGTCACCGGCAGCTTCACGTCGATGGTCTTGAGCTGGCCGTCGCCGAAGCCGAAGCCGCGGTTGATGCCGAACTCCTCGTCCCAGTCGAACTGCGCCACGGGCGCGTCGTCGACCAGCACCTGCAGCTGCTCGCCGCGCACCTCGCCGAACGGGCGGAAGTTGCCCATGTTGCCGAGATTCACGGAGAAGATCTTGAACGCGTACTCGCCATCCACCGGGAAGTAGTGATTGACGAGCAACCCGCCGCGCGTGCCGAAAGGCAGGCCCTCGACGTGATAGTTCTGCGTGGTGTCCGCGGCCACGCGGTACGTGGCCTGCACGGGCGTGTCCACGTCGCCGAGCGCCACGCGGCTCAGCTTGCCCGCGGCCGAGAGATACGCTTCCAGCAGCGCCGGCGAAAGACTCAGGCTCGCGGCCTGGTTGTCGAAGCCGCGGCTCGAGTCATCCGACGGCAGGAACTGCGCGGCGTCGACCTCGATGCCGAGGAGATCGCGCACGGCGTTCGCGTACTCGGCGCGGTTCATGCGGTGCGCGCCGGGTGCCGGGTAATGCGGCTTGTAGCCCGCGTCGAGCTCGCTCGACAGCCAGTGGATCATGTCGGCGTAGGTGGCGGCATCGGGCCGGGCGCCCTTGCCACGCGGCGGCATCATGCCGCTCCCGAGCTTGCGCAGCACCTGCTCCCACACGGCCGCGTCGGCGCGCACGTCGGCGAGATTGCGCTTCTCGAGCGAGAGCCCGCCGGCGTTGTCGTTCTCGTTGTGGCAGTCCAGGCAGTACTTCGCGATCGTGGCCGTGTGCTTCGCCACCTGCTCCTCGTGCGAGGGCGCGCAGCCTGCGAGCAGCGCTGCGATCCCGAGCCCGATGAGGCGCGTCGCGTTCACGGCACGATGGGGCTGCTGCGGTCGACGCTGGAACGCCCGCCGCCCACCATGAGCTCGACGGCGTAGTTGGCCTGCTGACACACGTACTCGAACAGCTCGACGCCGGGATCGCGTTGCAGGTTGAAGCTGCCGGTCCAGTCCGCGGTGTACGCGCCCGGATCGTGCACGGTGATCTCGTAGGCGATGGTCTCGGAATCCACGCGCCTGAATCGCTCGACCGTGTGCATGGCCGTCGTGTGCGGCAGGCCGCGCCGGTCGAGCCAGAAGCTCTCGTTGAACCCGGTGCTGTCCACGACCAGCGTGTCGCCTTCCCACCAGCCGATCGAGTGGCCGTAGTAGCTCGGCTCGAGATCGCTCGGATGCGAGCGGCCGTCGGTGTACACGATCCGAAACGTGTGCGGACCGCCGATATCGAAGATGTAGATGCGGCCCTGCTCCGGCAGCTCGACGAACTCCACGCCGTACGGCGTCTGGAACTGCCGCGCCGTGCCCGACGCCTTGCAGCGCGTGTGCGGCTCGAGCTCGCTCTTCTGGCGCGCCTCGAACAGCGCCTTGGCCCACGGCTGGAACGGCACCTGGCTCGCGGGCGCGATCGGCTCCGTGATGCCGAACAGCGGCGTGAAGATGCCCTTCTCCTCCGGCGTGGCGCCGCCGAGCACCGCGTGTCCGTCGGCCGCGCGCGGTGCGGGCCCCGGCGGCGGCAGCTTCGGATCGCGCGGCCGCTTCTGCGCGGACGCGAAATCCGCGAGCAGCATCGCCGCGAGCACCGCGCCGATCGAGAGCAGTGCGAGCTTGCGGGTGCGGGCTCGCACGGCGTTACTGCGCCTGATTCGAGCCGCTGGCGCTCGAATTCGCATCGAGCGTCTGGCCCGGCCGGCCGCCGGTCGCGGTCAGCGTCACGGAACGCGCGTTCACGCGATTCGCGCCGTTGCGCGCGAGGTAACCGTCCACGGTGACCGATTCGCCGACCTTGAGCGTCTCGCGCCGCCAGCCGCTGCGCTGCAGGCCGTGCGGCGGCCCCATCTCCGCGCCCCAGTTCGTCACCTGGCCCGTGGCCTCGTCCTTCACGTTGATGTAAAACCAGACGTGCGGATTCGTCCACTCCACCTTCGTGACGATGCCGGTCAGCTTCACGGGCTTCGCGGCGTCGAACTCGGCCGAGAACGAATGATGCGCGAAGGCCGCGCCCGCGTACCCAAAGGCCGCGGCCACGAGCAGCGCGGCTAGTTTTTGAACGGTCATACGTCAGCTCTCCCCTTCAGCAGCGTCCACCGGCTCACGACCGGTTGTCCTGACAGAAATACACGGGCAGCTCCTCGCCGCCCACCCATTTGAGCTCCCAGCCGCTCGACCAGGGTTTGGTGTAGGCACCGGGATCGTCGATCGTGACTTCGTACTTCAGCGTGTCGAGATTCGGCCGCGAGAACCTTTCGACGAGCGTCAGCTTGTCGGTGTGCGGCAGGCCGCCGTTGCTGAACCAGAAATCCTCGTTGAAGCCGCTGGTCTCGACGACCAGCGTGTCGCCTTCCCAGTGGCCGACCGCGCGGCCGTAGTACAGCGGGTTGTCGTCGTCGCCCTGCACCTGGCCCTGCCGCTTGCGGCCGTCGAGATAGATGATGCGGTAGTTGCGATTGCCGCTGCCGAGCAGCACGAACATGCGCTTGCTCTTGCGGTCCTCCACGAACTGCACGCCGTACGGCTGCTGGAACTGGCGCACCGCGCCCGGCGGCTTGCAGTTGATGAACGACGGGTCGTCCTTGAGATAGCGCTGCTGCCGGTGCTGGTACAGCCCAAGCGCCCAAGGCTGGAACGGCGCCACGCGCGGCGCATCCGCGAGCTTCTCGAGCTGGCCGTCGGCGTTCATCGCCACCTTGGCCCCCGACTGCATGAGCACCGTGCTCGTGGGATACGCCCAGTAGCCGCCGGCGCTGCTCGGTGCGCCGAGCTGCGGCGTGCCGTCGGGCCAGCGCGGCGTGGGCCGCGGCGCGTCCGGCGGCTTCGGCGCCGTGTCGATGACGTTGAACACCTGGCGATGCGTGGCCGCCTGGATCACGCGCGAGCCCCAGAGCTGCCGCGTGCCGTCGCGCGCGGCCAGGCCTTCCACCGTGACGGCGTCGCCCGGCACCAGCGTGACGTGGCTCCAGCCGCTCTTCTTCAGCAGCACCGTGCTCTCGAGCTCCGCGGCCCAGTTCTCGACGGACTTGTCGGCCTTCACGACGTTGAAGAACACGTGCACGTGCGGGTTGCGCCAGTCGACCAGCGTCACCACACCCGACAGCGAGAGAGGCTTCTTGTCGTCGAACTTGGCCGTGACGGCGTGATGCGCGGCCGCACCGCGCGCGGCGAGCGCCGCGACGAGCGCAACGCTGAGCCACGCGACCGAACGCACGCTCATTGCCGCGCGACCGCGAACGCCCCGCGGCCCTTCTGGCTCGACCAAGTGCCCGTGATCTGCCGGTTCGGCAGCTCGAGGTTCTCGATGTGGCCTTCGATCACGTAGTGCACGGCGGCGCCGGCCTTGTCCTTCGCATCGGCCTCGAGCTTCACGACCCAGCCGTTCGGGTCGAGCGACGCCTTGGTCAGCGGGATGTTGTCGGTGCCGGGGTTGATCATGCCGGTCACGGCCTTGCCGTCCCAGTCGAGCACCAGCAGCACGTTGTCACCGTGCACGGTGTTGCCCATCCACTCGCCGATCCAGGAACCCTTGAGCGGGTGACCTTCCTGCGCGAGCGTGCCGCCCGCGAGCCACAACCCCAACACCAGCGCAGTCGCACACGTCCGCAACGACTTCATGATCCGTTCCTAGCCGCAGCTCAAAAGACCGATCGAGAGCGGCGGCATCTCCTCCCGATCCTCGCATCCCGGCCGCGTTTCGCCGGGCCCCGTGAGGGCGATCGGACGGCAGCTGCGCCGCACCGTGGTGCCGCTCGCCGTCTGCGTCTGCAGCACCTTCACGTTCGGGCACACGGCCGCGATGCGCTGCTCGCAATCCACACCGGCCACGGGCCAGCACGCGAACAGGAACACGCGCGCGCCGTCGCGCTGCCGGTACCCCCAGAACACCATCTCGTTGCCGACCCGGCCGGCCTCGCGCGTGCGCTGCGCCCCCGCGAGCGCGGGGAACAGATCGGCGGGCGCCCGCGAGAACACTGTCTCGGGGCCCTGCGTGACGTTCATTTCGACCCTGGGCGGCGCGGACGGGGCGTCGGCCGCACCCGCGGCGAGGCTGGCGAACGACAGGCTCAAGACTACGATCACCCTGTTCATGGCGACCCCCTCTGGGCGACACTGGTCCAATACTAGGCCCACCGGGGCCGGCGGGCGAGTAGCGGCAGTGCCTGTATTACCTAATAGCCGAGCCGCACGACGCCCTGCTTCATGCCCTCGACCGTGCCGGCCGTGAGCCATTCCAGCGAGGCGCGGAACAGCAACAGGTGGTTCGTCTCCCACATCGCGTTGTGGGACGAGCAGGCGAGATCGACGAACACCTTGTCCTGCGCGCCGAGATCGGCGAAGTACTCGCGCACGCGGTCGGGCGCCACCTGCTTGTCGTGCGCGCCGGCCACCATCAGCGTGGGCGTCTTCATGTTCTCGACGGCCGCCTTGCCGAAGCCCCACACGGTGGTGTTCGGCGCGCGGCGCACCCCCTGCCCCCACGTGGCGCCGACCGGATCCGAAGCCAGCATCGCGCCCCACACCGCGTCGGCCGCGGCCTGCTCGTATTGATTCGGGCAGCCCACCTGCCGGTTCCAGTTGGCCGTGAAGTCCGCGTGCGACTGCACGTTGAACGCGACGCCGGCCGCCGGATTCGTGGCCGGCGGCTGCTGGCCGGCAGCACGGTTGTAGGCCGGCGCGAGCAGCACGAGCTTTGCGACCTTGGCGGGATTGCGGGACGCGTAGCCGCCCGCGCGCGGACCGCCGAGCGACCAGCCGACGAGACTCACGCGCGCCACGCCGCGCAGCGCACGCACGTACTCCACGACGGCGTCGAGATCGTCCCAGTCCGACGCGATCGTCGTGAGCTGCGCCGTGTGGCTCGCCGCGCACGGCTTGCGGCCGAGCGCGCTCTGCTGCTCGGGCGACAGATCGCAGGAATCGTTCATGACGGTGGGGCGCGTCGAGCGGCCGTAGCCCGTCATGTCCATCGAGAACACGTCGAAACCGGCCTCGGCGAGATACGCCATCCAGCTGTAATCGCCGTACGGCACGTCGAACGCGACTTCCGCCGGCGTGCCCGCGCCGTGCACGAACAGCACGACGCGGTCGTCGGCCGGCGCGCCGCGCAGCAGCGTGGCGGGCTTCACGCGCTCGCGCACGTAGATCGCGGTGGTCTGGCCGTTCAGCGTCGGCACGATCGAGCGGTTCGCCACGTAGTGATCGACCGACAGCAGCCGCTGACTGTCCTCGCCCGCGCTCCGCTGCGCGTTCGCGGCCTGCGTCAGCGACAGGACGACGACGGCGGCCGCCGCGGCCGCGATGATCGACTTCTGCACGTGCAATCCCCCCAACTGCGGTTGCGGGGTATCGTCGCAGTTTTCGCCGGATGCGCCTAGCCGCGCGCCGCGGGAGCGCCGGCCGCGACCATCAGCGCCGCGAGCGCGGCGTCGTTGTCGGTGCCGCTCGCGCGCAGCTGCGCGACCACGCCCGCGCGATCGGCCGCGGAGCGGTTCTGATTGAGCTTGAACTTGCCCTCGATCCTGCGCACGCGGATCTCGACGGCCACGATGCCGGCCAGCTGGCGCCGGTCGTAGCTCGGCACCCACGGGGCCGCGCGCCCGCGCTCGTACCGTGCCGCGAGCGCTTCCACGATTCGGCCCGTGGCGTCCGCATCGTCGACCGCACGCCCGCTGCCGTACGCGTGCGCCACGGCGTAGTTCCACGTCGGCACGCCGGCGTCCTCGTACCACGTGGGCGAGACGTAGGCGTGCGGACCGGCGAAGATCACGAGCGCTTCCGCGGCGGGCTCGAAGTGCCGCCATTGCGGGTTGCCGCGCGCGAGATGGCAGCTCAGCACGCCGGCGGCGCGATCGTAGAGGAACGGCACGTGGCTCGCGAACGGCACGCCGTCGACGCTCGTCACGAGCGTGCCGAACGCGTGCGCGTCGATGAAGTCGGCGAGCGTCGTCGGATCGTGCTCGGCGAAGTGCTGCGGAACGTACATGGCGGCCACCGTTTGCCCGCGGGGCGGCCAGTCTATCCGCTGTCGCCGGCGCCCTGCGAGTCGCGAAGGAACCCGAGCAGCTCCGCCGTCACGGCGTCCTGCCGGCCCACGAGCATGTGCCCGCCGCTCGGGTAGCCCACGAAGCGCGCACCCGGGATCTGCTGGGCCGTGTAGCGCGCCCCGTCGTACGTGCCGTACAGATCGTCGGCCGCGCTGATGGCCAACGTCGGCGCCGCGATGCGCTCGAGCTCGCAGCGCGTCAGATGCCTCGTGACCTCGCCGTCGTTCAGCAGGCCGAGCCGGCGCGGCCGCACCGGCAGGATGCTGCGCAGCATGGCCGCGATGCGCTCTCGCTCGGCCGGCGACGCGGCGGCCACGACGTCCGTCGGCGTGCCGAGCGCGGTGCGCGTCATCAGATCGGGCACCGCGCGCAGCATCGCCCAGAACACGAAGTCGGAGTTCAGCGCCGTGTCGAACACCATCGCGAGCCCCGGCGGCACGCGCACCGGGGGCTCGCCCTGCGGGCGCGGCGTGTAGGCCGCGGGCACCAGCAGCACGAGCTTCGCGACGCGCTGCGGATGGCGGATCGCGAGCTCAAGCGCCGACGGCGCACCGGCCGATGCACCGATGACCACCACGTCCCGTATCCCGAGCGCGTCGAGCAGGCAGGCATGCGCGTCCGCCTGCGCGGCGGCCGAGGCGTCCGCGGGCAGCGGCGTGCGCAGGTAGCCGAAGCGCGACATCGCGACGACGCGGAAGCCGTGCCCGACGAGCGGTGCCGCGAGCGCGAGCCCCTGGTCGAAGCCGCCGCCGGCGCCGTGCACCACGAGCACGGGCGGCCCCTCGCCCGCGACCGCGTACTCGATCGGACCGCACGGCGTGGCGAGCACCGAGCTGCCCGCGAGACGCGCGCGCGCGGCGGCGAGATCGCGGCGGTAGACGGCGTAGCTCGCGGCTGCGGCCGCGGCGGCCAGGCCCGCTGCCAGCCAGGCGCCCTTTTTCCCGACGACTCCCATGGGGGAACGCTACCCTCGCACCCGTCGCACGCCCATACGTACCAACGCATACTGGCGCCCGACTGCAGCTACTACGTATCGCGTCGACGCCGCGCACGCACTAGCTTTGTGCGCCGGAGGCAGACTTGGAATGGCGAAAACGCTGGTCGTCTACTACTCGCGCACCGGGCACACGCGCACCGTGGCGCTCGAGATCGCAGCGCACCTCGACGCCGACGTCGAGGAGATCTGCGAACCCGGGACCGAGAGGCGCGGCGTGTTCGGCTATCTGCGTAGCGCACGCGAAGCGTTGCGCGGGCAGCTGCCGCGGATCGTGCCGATCCGCGTGCAGCCCGCCGCCTACGACCTCGTGATCGTCGGCACGCCGGTATGGGCGAGCCACATGGCGTCGCCCGTGCGCAGTTACCTGCATGCCCACGGCCGGGCCATCGGCCGACTGGCCGCGTTTTGCACGCAAGGAGGCAGCGGAGGACCGAAAGTGCTGGCCGAGGTCGCTCAGCTCTGCGGCCGCGAGACGCTCGCGACTCTCGTGCTGAACGAACGCGACGTCACGCGCGAGCGCTTCGTGCCGCAGCTCGAGGCCTTCGTGTCGTCGCTCGTGAAACAGCTGTCCGCGGCGAGTGCTGCCAGCAGCGGTACGGTTTGGCATACTGCCGCCACCTGAATTTCCGGGTGGAGACGACTCAAATGACGACCCATTTCCTGCGCCTTTCTTCCGCGTTGCTCGCCTTCGGGCTCGCGACCGGTCACGCGTTCGCTCAACAACAGGGTGGTGGTGGCGGCGGCGGTCGCCCGCCGCTCGCTCAGCTCGTCGTCGAGAGCACGGCGTTCGAGGACGGCGGCATCGTGCCGGACAAGTACGCGGGCCGCGGCGGCAACACGCAGCCGGGCTTCAAGTTCTCGAACGCGCCGGCGGGCACGGTCAGCTACGCGATCATCTTCCACGACCTCGACGTCGCGCTGAACAACACGCCGACGGACGTGCTGCACTGGATCGTCTGGAACATCCCGGCATCCGCCGGCGGCATTCCCGAGGGCAGCCTGCCGGCCGGCGCCGTGCAGGGCAAGAACATCGCGGGCCAGAACGCGTACTTCGGCCCGGGTGCGCCCCCGGGACCGCGCTACCACCACTACACGTTCGAGATCTACGCGCTCAACGCGAACCTCGACCTGCCGAACACGGCCGGCCGCGACGAGCTGCTGGCCGCGATGAAGGGCAAGATCGTGGCGAAGGCCGCGTACGTCGGCCGCTTCAAGGGCAAGGCCCAGTAACGCAGTTCAACGCCCCCGGTCGGCCCGCGACCGGGGGCTCGTTGCCTCAGGGCTCGCGCTGCCAGCGGTAGTCCATCTGCCGCGCGGTGCGCAGCGCCAGCGGCTCGCCCGCGAGCCGCCGCACCAGATCCAGACTCATGTCGATGCCGGCCGAGATGCCGGCCGACGTCACGACGTTGCCCTGCTCGACCCAGCGCGCACCCGGATCGACCGCAACGCCGGGGAAGCTGCGGCGGAAGTCGTCGACGTCTTCCCAGTGCGTCGTGGCCTTGCTGCCCTCGAGCACGCCGGCCTTCGCGAGCAGGAACGCGCCCGTGCAGACCGATGCCGTCAGCTGCGCGCTCGCCGCGTGCGCCGCGATCCAGTCGATGACCGCGGGCTTGCCGAGCTCTTCCGTCACGATGCCACCGGGGACTATCAGCACGTCGATGTGCGGCTCGATGCCGAACGTGTAGCTCGGCTCGATCGCGAGCCCGCCGCGCGCCAGCACCTCCGCGCTCTGCCCCACCGTGAACGTGGCGAACGGCGTGTCCGGCCGCGCGACGCGCGCCGCCGTCGTGAACACCTGGAAAGGCCCGGCGAAGTCGAGCACCTCGACGTCGTCGTAGACGAGAATGCCGACGTTCAGCATGACGGGCTCCCTACGTTCGTCGGTAGGTCTGGACGGCAAACTGCTTGCCGCCGCTCGCGGTCTCGATGCCGGCGTGGAGCACTGAATAGCCCAGAGCCTGCGCCGCGCTCACCAGCGTCGCCGGCTCCACGAGGCGCATCGTCGGCGCGAGCGCGGCCAGGCTCTGGTAGGGCGACGGCGTGATTTCCGCCACTTGGGCCGGCAGCTGCAGCACGGCGACGAGCACGCCGCCCGGCGCGAGCTTCGCCGCAATGCGCCCGAGCGCGGCGTCCACGTCGACGTGCTCGAACAGCAATCCGGCGAACGCGAGGTCCACGGGCGCGAACGGCAGATCGTCGGCCGCGACGTCGCCGACGTACAGCTCGAGCCCGTCGCGCGCCCGGTGGCGGCCGTGGGCCGTGGCCACGTACTGCGCGTTCACGTCCACGCCCACGAGCCGGACGTCCGCGGGCACGCGGTCGAAGCCGTTGCCGCCGGCGCAGCCGAGCACGGCGACCGAGCGCGGCGCGTGCCGCGCGATCGCCTCGGCCAGCAGATCGGCCAGCAGCGCCGCCTGGCCGACCTCGGGCAACGCCATGTGCGCCTCGTAGTCCGCCAGCGGAATCGCGAGCCATGGGTTGCGCGGCGACTCCGTCACGGACGCGCGTCAGTAGCTCAAGTCCGGCACGCGCTTCAGCACGCTCTGCCCGACCTGATTGATGAGCCCCGCGCCCTTGCGCAGGAATTCGACAACGCCCGCCGGCCCCAGCGTCTTCGCGAGCGGCGGCGGACCGTCGAGCGGCGCGAAGTCGTTGTAGAACATGTTCAGCGTGATCAGGTTCGGCTCCCCACCCTGCACGGACGTCGTGACGGACCAGCCGGCGAACGTGCCGTTCTGCTGCGCACGCCGCGCGAGCGGCATCATCTCCGTGCGCACGAAGTTCATGTAGTCGCCCGCGCGGCCCGGCATCGCGCGATAGCGGCTCACGAACAGCGCGCTCGCAGGACCCGGATTCAGGAAGAACTCGTCGCGGCTGTTCTCGATGCTGCTGTGCGAACCGTCGATGCAGTCGCGCAGCCGCGCGCGGAGAGTGGCCGCGGCACGCGCGCCGAGCGCCTTGTCGAAGAGATCGGGTCCGTCGAACTCGGCGAACGACGGCAGCGGCCGCACGATCACGTATTCGCTCTGATCGCCGATCAGCGTCTCGTACACCGTGTACTGCTTGACGCCGGCCTTCTTCATCGCGGGCACGACCTGCGAGCGCTGCAGCGCGAGCCAGGTGTCCTGCAGCGCAGGCTTCACGCGCACGTAGGTCAGCAGCAGCCGCGTGCTGCCCTCGCCGCCCTCCTGCGCACCCGCGGCCGCCGCCACGAGCAGCAGCAGTGCACCGGCCAGCGCGCGCCAGGCACGAATGTTCCGCCGCATGATTCCCTCCGCTCTCCCGGCACCGCCCGACACTCTAGTCCCGGCCCGGTACGCACGCCACCGCGTCTGGCCGCCGTCGTTGGACGGCAGCTTCCGCGTGCGCGGCCGGCGCCGGCCACGCCGCGCCCATGCCTGCGCCGCGTCAGTTCTTCGGAGGGTTGCCCTTCTTCGCGAGCGCTTCCAGCCGCTCCATCCACGTGCCCTCGGGACAGTTGTCCTCGAGCACGTAGTCGTCGATCTTGCGGTAGTAGACGGTGACCTTGTAGTCCTTGTCCTCGTACCAGAGCGGATCGTTCATCGTCATCTCGTTGACGAGCACCTGGCCCTCGATCTTCAGCGGCGGGCCGCCGGGACGTAAGCCCGTGAGCTTGAGCTTCGCGGGGTCCTCGAGCCGCCAGCGCTCGGTCACGCGGAACGCGCCGCTGTGCGGCCAGCGCGGCGCCTGCCACTCCGTGACCTTCGTGGTCTCGATCACGAGCGTGTCGCCTTCCCAGTGACCGACCGAGAAGCCGACGCGCTGGTCGGGGAACGAATCGGGCGGCTTGCGGCCGTCGAGATAGATGCGCCGCGACTGGTTCTCGAGCTCCGACAGCAGCGTGATGCGCTGCGGCTGCTGCACGATCTCCATGGCCGCGCCGCCGATGCCCCACATGACCGTGGGCATGCCGGGCTCCACGCAGTTCGCGTTGGCCTCGTTGTTCTTGACGTCGTACTTCGCGACGAACGCCGCCGTCGCGGCCTTGCCCGTGGCATTGAGCTTCGGCTCCACGGGGATGAAGAACGGGGCGCCGAGCCGGTCGTGCTGGACCATGGCCCACACGCCGGAGAAATCCGGCGCGGCGTCGCTCACACGAGCGGCACCGAGCGCCACGAGGCAGAACACCGCCGCCCCGAGCGCCACCCATCGTGTGCCGCGCCGGCCATCGCCCTGTCGAGCCCGCATGCTTCCCCCTTTGCTGCACGCCGCGCGCAAGCCAGACTGCCGCGCCCGCGGCGGACGTCCAGCGGCGGCAAACCCCAATGTACTCCCGCCGGGGCGGGTGCCATAGTCGCCAGGATGCTGCTATGGCTACAGCTCCTGCTCTGCCTCGTGCTGATCGGCACGGCGGGGTTTCACCTGTCGCGCTTTGCCGACGCGATCGCCGAGAAGAGCGGACTGACGGCGAGCTGGGTGGGTCTCACGCTGCTCGCCACGGTCACGTCGCTGCCGGAGCTCGCGACGGGGCTGTCCTCGGTCACGGCCGCCGCGGCACCCGACATCGCCGTCGGCGATCTGCTCGGCTCGTGCGTGTTCAATCTGCTGCTGCTCGTAGCGCTCGATTTTCTCTATCGCCGCGGGTCGTTCTACACCCGGGCCCGTCAAGGCCACATCGTGAGCGCGGGCTTTGGCACGGTCCTGCTCGGATTCGCAGGCTTCAACCTCGTCATCTATCAGGGCGCCATGGGGCCCCGCATCGGCCACGTGGGACTGTATGCGCCACTGCTGATCCTTCTGTATCTGCTCGCAGCGCGCGCACTGTTCCGCTACGAGCGCGAGCAGGTCACGCGGCAACTGGACACGGAGCCGACCTACCCGAACCTCACGCTCGCGCGGGCCGCGGCCGGCTTCGCCGCCGCGGCCGTCGTGGTCGTGCTGACCGGCATCTGGCTGCCGTTCCTCGGCGTCGAGATCGCCATGCGAATGGGCTGGTCCGAGAGCTTCGTGGGCACGCTGCTCGTCGCCGCCGTGACCTCGGCGCCGGAAGTGGCGGTCACGATCGCCGCGCTGCGACTCGGCGCGCTGGACCTCGCCATCGCCAACGTGCTCGGCAGCAACCTGCTCAACGTGGCGCTGCTCGGCGTGGACGATTTCTTCTACGCGCAGGGACCGCTGCTCGAGCGCATTGCACCGGCCCATGCCGCCTCGGCCTTCTCGGCCATGATGATGAGCGGCATGGTCACGGTCGGCCTCACGCTGCGGCCGAAATCGCGTGTCCTGCGCACCGTGAGCTGGATCAGCCTGTTCCTGATGGCGGTGTACCTGCTGAACACGCTGTTCCCTTACCTCTACCTGCATGGCAGCTAGACGGGCTGCGCGCGAGCCTGCGGCGCACGCCGAGCGGCTCTGGCACACGCTGCACGGCGACGCCGTGCTGCGCGAGCTCGGCAGCCACGCCACGCAGGGGCTGAGCCAGACAGAGGCGGAGGCACGTCTCGCCGCCCACGGCCGCAACGTGCTCGAGGGCCGCCGCGAACGGCGTTGGCCGGCGATGCTCGCAGCGCAGCTCACGGACTTCATGATCGTCGTGCTGCTGATCGCGGCCGGCGTCGCGGCGCTGCTCGGCGAAGCCGGCGACGCGGCCGTGATCGTCGTGATCGTGGTGCTGAACGCCGTGATCGGCTTCGTGCAGGAGTTCCGTGCCGAGCGCGCCATGGCGGCGCTGCGGCGCCTCGCGCCGCAGCACGCCCGCGTGATTCGCGGCGGCGAGCCGCGAGTGCTCGAAGCCGCGGAGCTCGTGCCGGGTGACATCGTGTGGCTCGAGGCCGGCGACGTCGTTCCGGCCGACGTCCGTCTGATCGAGACGGCGCGGCTGCAGACGGAGGAAGCGGCGCTGACCGGCGAGTCGCTGCCGGTCGAGAAAACCATCGAGCCGCTCGGGGAGCACGACGCACCGCTCGGCGACCGGCGCGGCATGGCTTACAAGGGCACGCTGATCACGCACGGGCGCGGCCGCGGCGTCGTGGTCGCCACCGGTCTGCGGACCGAGCTCGGCCGGATCGCAACGTTGCTGACGGGCGCCGAAAGCCGCACGCCGCTGCAGCGGCGGCTCGCGCAGTTCGGCTACCGTCTCGCGCTGGCCGTGCTTGCGATCTGCGCCGTGCTGTTCATCGTGGGCTGGTCGCACGGCGAGCCCGCGATCACGATGTTCCTGACGGCCGTGAGCCTCGCGGTCGCGGCAATTCCCGAATCGCTGCCCGCGGTCGTGACGATCGCGCTCGCGCTCGGCGCGGCGCGCATGGTGCGCAAGAGCGCGCTCATGCGCCGGCTGCCGGCCGTCGAGACGCTGGGCTCGGTCACGTTCATCTGCTCGGACAAGACCGGCACGCTGACGGAGAACCGGATGCGCGTCGTGACCTTCTGCGCGGACGGCGATTGCAGGGACGGACTGCCGAGCCCGCTCACGCCACCGTGGCACGAGCTCGCGCTCGCGATGGCGCTCTGCAACGACGCACGCCGCAACGGCGACGGGCAGCTGCTCGGCGACCCCACGGAGACCGCGCTGCTCGCCGCGATTGCGCCGGCCGACGTGTCCGCCTGGACGGCGGCACACCCGCGTCTGGCCGAAGTGCCGTTCGATTCGCGCAGGGCCCGCATGAGCACCCTGCACCGCGACGGCGACGACGTGCTGCTGCTGGTCAAGGGCGCACCGGAATCGGTGCTGCCGCTGTGCACGCGGCGACTCGCGCCGGCCGGAACGGCGCCGTTGTCGGGCGACACGGAGCGCACGGTGCACGCGCTCGCCGCGCAGGGCCAGCGCGTGCTCGCGTTCGCGATCAGGCACCTGCCCGCGCTGCCCGAACGGCTCAACGCCGACACCCTCGAGCAGGACCTCGTGCTGGTCGGGCTCGCGGGCCTCATGGACCCGCCGCGCGCCGAGGCCGCGGACGCCGTCGCGAGCTGCAAGGCCGCCGGCATCACGCCCGTGATGATCACCGGCGACCACGCCGCAACGGCGCGCGCGGTGGCCACGCGGCTCGGCATCCTCGCCGCGGACGGGCAGGTGCTGACCGGACCGGAGCTCGCGCGGCTCTCGGCGGCGGAGCTCGCGGCAGCAGTGGCACGCGTGTGCGTGTA
>DASZSB010000106.1:0-31706 GCA_035548835.1 Gammaproteobacteria bacterium
ATGTGCGCGCGCGAGCCTGCAGGGACGTATTCACTGCGTTCCCGGACGCCCTCGTCACGAGGAGCCTCCGGGACCGGCAAAGAACTACCGTGCGATCCTGCGCCAGTTCGCGACGACGATCAGCGCGCCGAGCGCGACGAACCAGACCAGTACCCAGCTCGGCATGCTGAAGCCGAGGAACGCCCAGTTGATCTTCGCGCACTCGCCCGAGCCGTGGAAGATCATGGCGAGCGCATCGCGCAACGGAAACGTGTCGTAGATGTAGTCGAACCCCGGGCCGCACGACGGCACCTGATCCGGCGGCAGATGCTGCAGCCGCACGTGCCAGGACGAGATCCCGGCGCCCGTGAGCGCGACCAGCGCGCCGAGCACGCCGTAGACGCGCGCGATGCCACCGCGAGCGGAATGCAGGGCCGCCGCAAGGAAGACGAAACCGAGCGCAATCATCGCGACCCGCTGCAGAACACAGAGCGGACACACCTCGAGCCCGACCACGTGCTGCTCGTAGAGCGCGTACCCCATCAGGGCTGCGACGATCACCAGGCCCGCCATGTTCGCCGCGCGGCGACCGCGACGAGTCGCGATCACGAGCGACCCTCGGTGCGCCGCGAGCCCTGCTGCACCTCGGCCTCGATGTTCGCGATGCCGATGTGGCGCACGTCCTTGCCGTGCACCATGAAGATGACGTACTCGCAGATGTTCTTCGCGTGATCGCCGATGCGCTCCAGGGCTCTCGCCATCCACATGAGGTCCATCATGCGCGTGATCGTGCGCGGATCCTCCATCATGAACGTGATGCCCTGCCGGTAGATCCCGTCGTACTCGTCGTCGACCGCGTCGTCGGCCTTCACGACCTCGAGCGCGCCCTTCGGATCGAGACGCGCGAATGCATCGAGCGCTGCATGCACCATCTGCTTCACGTGCCGCGCGAGGTTGCGCAGCTCGCGGTAATTCGTCGCCGGCCGCTCGACGGTCGCGAGCCGGGCCGCGAGCACGCCGATCTTCTCCGCCTCGTCGCCGATGCGCTCGAGATCCGTGATGGTCTTGATGATCGCGATCACGAGCCGCAGGTCGCCGGCCGTGGGTGCACGCGTCGCGAGGATGCGGCTGCATTCCTCGTCGATGCTGACCTCCATGCGGTTGACCTTGGTGTCGTCCTCGGCCACCTGGAGACCCAGGGTGCTGTCGCCATCGGTCAGCGCCTTGATCGCGCGGTCGAGCTGTTCCTCGACCAGCCCGCCCATGGCGAGCACCGCGTTGCGCACGCGCTCGAGGTCTTCGTTGAAGCGCCTCGAGATGTGGTGACCCAGATCTTCGACTTCCATCCTAGTCCGTCCCTGTAAGCGGCCGACTCATTGTACGGCTTGCGCCGCGTCTGCGCGAAACACGACGCGGTCGCGGGGGAAATGGCAGCTGAAGGTGCTGCCCTCGCCTTCGCGGCTCCGGATCGTCAGCTTGCCGTCATGGCGCTGCAAGGCGTGCTTGACGATCGCGAGCCCGAGCCCCGTGCCGCCGGTCGCGCGCGAACGGCCGGGGTCGACCCGGTAGAACCTCTCCGTGACCCGGGGAATCTGCTCCTCGGGGATACCTATGCCGGTATCGACGACCTCGAAAATCGCGCCCCCGTCCTCGGCGCGCCAGATCACGCGCACGCTGCCGCCGGGCGGCGTGAAACGCACGGCGTTGTTCACGAGGTTGTAGAAGATCGAGTGCAGCTCGGACTCCCGGCCGAGCAGCGCGGCATCCGTTCGTGCGTCGAGGGACACATTGGGGCCGCCGCGCCCTTTGAACTCCGCGACTATCGGCTGCAGCATCGCCACGACGTCCACGAAATCGCGCGGCGCGCCCGACTCGGAGGACTCGAGACGCGTGAGCTCGATCAGGTCGCGCAGGATCCGCGTCATGCGCTCGGCTTGGCGCTGCATCTCCGTGACCGGCGGACGCCAGGCTTCCGGCATCTCGGGATCCTCCGCCAGCGCGTCGATGTAGCCGCTGATGACCGTCAGCGGCGAGCGCAGCTCGTGGGAGGCGTTGGCGACGAAGTCGCGCCGCGTCCGCTCGAGCTTCATCTCGTGCGTGATGTCGCGAATGATCGCGAGGCTCTGGTCCCGGCCGTAGGGGATGACCTGCACGGTGAGCCAGCCGCCCTCGACCACGGGCGACGGCACCGCGATGCCTTCCGCCCTCGGGGACGCGAGATACGCGGCGAAGCCGGGGTGGCGCAGGAGGTTGTCGATGCGATTGCCGATATCCGTGGCGGCCTTGAGCCCGAGCAGGCGAGCGGCCGCCGGATTGAACCACAGGATCTCGCGGTCGGCGTTCAGGATGATGCCGCCGTCGCTGAGCGCCCCGGTGCTCTCGCGCACCTCCCGCAGCAGCCGGTGGTACTTCTTCTTGCGGCTGCGCGCCTTGGCCCTGAGCTTGTCGGCGCGGGCCAGCAGCTCGGCCCAGAAACCCCGCGTCTCGTACAGGGGCATGCGCCTCTGCCCATCGAGCACGCGATCGAGCGCATACAGATGCCGCAGCGTGTGACCGACGTAGAGCAGCAACGCGCCGGCGAGCCACCAGCCGATCCCGCCGAACCATACGCCGAGCAGCAGCGCCCCGGCGAGTAGACCGGTCAACGCGCCGAGCTGCGAGATCCAACGATTCGGCAGTGTCACGTTTGCTGTGGCGAGAACCGATAGCCCGCGCCGCGGACCGTGCGAATCAGCGTGTCGTAACCAAATGGAGTGAGCGCCTTGCGCAGACGCCGGATGTGCACGTCCACCGTGCGTTCCTCGACGTAGACGTTACCGCCCCAGACGCGGTCGAGCAGCTGCGCACGGCTGTAGACGCGATCCGGGTGGTGCATGAAGAACTCGAGCAGCCGGTATTCCGTGGGGCCGAGCGCCACCTCGGCGTCACGCACGCTGACGCGATGGCTCGCCGCGTCGAGCTTGAGCTCCCCCGCGCTCACGACCTCGCCCTCCGCCACCGTCGAGCGGCGCAACGCGGCGCGGATGCGCGCCAGCAGCTCGCGCGGCGAGAACGGCTTCACGATGTAGTCGTCGGCCCCGCCGTCGAGCCCTGCGACGCGGTCGTCCTCTTCGGCGCGCGCCGTCAGCATGATGACGGGGATCTCCTTGGTGCCAGCGTCGCGCTTCAACTGCCGCGTGAGCTCGAGACCGCTGACATCGGGCAGCATCCAGTCCATGACCACGAGATCCGGGTGCGCGTCGGCGATGGCCGCGCGCGCCTCGCGCGCATCGGCCACCGGACGAACTTCGTAGCCGGCCCGACCGAGGTTGAAGGCCAGCATCTCGCGGATCGCGCGTTCGTCCTCGACAACGAGGATTCTCTTCTGCGTCATGGTCGAGCTCGCGGCTGAACGGAACGGCACCATTAGATTTGCGCAATATTACAGTCTGGTTAAGAACTGCGTCGCCACGCCGTCTGCTCGCGCAAATACACGGGCAGCGCAGCCGCCGCGGCCACCCCCCGCCCCGCCGCCAGATCCCTGGCCGCCTGCGGGAACAGATCCGCCGCCGAGGGCTGCAGCTGCGCCAGCACGCGCGTCGCACGTGCGAGGAGCCCGGCGAGCTCCTGCCCCGGCCCCGGCGCCGCAAAACCCGAGCCGATCGCGGCCCAGGCCGCGCCACCCGCGGGCACGGCGACGTCCGCCGGGGCGCCGAGCCGCTCCGGCCCGACGACCTGGACGACGCCATCGCGCCGCACCGTTTCGGCCCAGTAGACCTCGCCCATGTGCGCGTCGACGCAGACGAGGCACCGCTCGCATCCCGCCTCCCGCCAGGCTCGCTCCGCGAGGCACAGCAAACTCGAGACCGGCAGCACCGGCAGGTTGCTCGCAACGGCCAATCCCTGCGCGATCGCGGCGCTGACGCGCAGGCCCGTGAAGGAGCCCGGGCCGCGGCCGAACGCGATGCCGTCGAGCTGCTCGAGCGGGCACCCCGCCGCGGCGAGAAGCTCGTCGACGAGCTTGAGCACCTGCTCCGTCTGCTCGCGCGGCGTGGCGATCTCGCGCACGTGCACGCCACCCGGCGTCGCAAGCGCCACCGAGCCCACCGCGCTCGACGTTTCGATTCCGAGCAGGTTCACGATGCAGCCACCGCGGCCGTCGATTCGGCCGGAGGATCGAGCGTGGCCGCAAACGCCAGCGCCTCCGCGAACTCGTCGAGCACGGGCATGGGCGGCAGGCTCGCGAGGAAGGTCGCGCCATAGCCGCGACTTCGCAGCCGCGGGTCACCGATCACGACGAGGCCGCGATCGTCGAAGTCGCGAATCAGGCGGCCCACGCCCTGCTTGAGCGTGAGCACCGCCTGCGGCAGCTGCAACTCGTTGAAGGGGTCGCCGCCCGTGCGGCGCACGGCTTCCGCGCGCGCCTGCACGAGCGGGTCGCTCGGCACGGCGAACGGCAGCTTGTCGATCATGACGAGCCGCAGCGCCTGCCCGCGCACATCGACCCCCTGCCAGAAGCTGCCGGTGCCGAGCAGGATCGCGTTGCCGCTCGCGCGGAACTGCTTCAGCAGGTCGCTGCGCGAACCGCGCCCCTGGACCAGCACCGGCCCCGGCGCAGTGCGGGGGGCGATCCATGTCTCTGCCCGCTGCAACGCGCGGTAGCTCGTGAAGAGCAGGAACGCGCCGCCGCCCGCCGCCTCGAGCAACGGCCAGGTGGCCTCGAGCAGCGTCTCCACGTAGAGGTCGTCGCCGGGGTCCGGCAGACCCTGCGGCACGAAGATGCGCGCGTTGTTCGCATAGTCGAACGGACTCGGCAGAACGCCCGTGAGCGGACGTTCGATGCCGACGCGATCGAGGAAGTGAGTGAAGTCGTCGCCCACGGCGAGCGTGGCGGACGTGAACACCCACACGCCTCGCTGCGCCTCGATACGCGCCGACAACGCCGCACCGACATCGAGCGGCGTCCAGTGAACGGCGACCACTCCGTTCCCGACATCGAACCAGCGCAAGCCCTCGCTCGGATCCGCTACCGCGATCGACCGCAGCCGCGCGGCGGCGTCAACTGCACGCTCGACGCAGCTGCGCAGCCCGCCGCTCGCTTCGGCCACCGGCTCGAGCGCTTCCGCGAGGGACTCGATGGCCGTCGCGACATCGGGCAGCAGGTCGCGCAGTGCCGCGGGCGCGGCGATCCAGGGAACCCTGCCGACCGGCGGGCCCGCGACGCTGCGCGCACCGACGATCGCCGTGCCGAGCGCGCGCAGCGCGGGATCGACCTCGCCGATGACGCCCACCGTGCGCGCCTCGGCATACACGTCCCGCGTCAGAGACTCGAGCTCGCGCGTGCTGACCGACCAGCCGAAGAACTGCTGCGCCACGTCGGGCAGCTGGTGGGCCTCGTCGACGATCACGACATCGGCGCCCGGCAGCAGCTCCCCGAAGCCGCTTTCCTTGAGTGCGAGGTCCGCCAGAAGCAAATGATGATTCACGATCACGATCTCCGCGGCCTGCGCGCGCCGCCGAGCCTCGAGCACGAAGCATTTCTCGAAGAACTCGCAGTCGCGCCCGAGACAGTTCTCCACCGTGGACGTCACGAGCGGGCGCAGGGAGTTGTCCTCGGCAAAATCCTCGAGCTCCGTCAGATCGCCGCTGTCGCTAGCGCGCCCCCATTGCGACAGCGCCCGCAGCGCGCCGAGCGTCTCGCCGTCGCGCGTGCCGTCGTGCAGCGCGGTCTCCAACCGATGCCAGCAGAGATAGTTGCTGCGCCCCTTCAGCAGCGCCACGTTCATCGGTCGCCCGATGACCGTGCCGAGCAACGGCAGATCGCGCGCGAAGATCTGATCCTGCAGGGTCTTCGTGCCGGTCGAGATGATCGCGCGCCGCCCGGACAGCAGCACGGGCGTGAGATACGCAAACGTCTTGCCGATCCCCGTGCCGGCCTCGAGCGCGGCGTGCCGGCCCGACTCGAGCGCCTGCAGCACGAGCTGCGCCATGCGCTGCTGCGCCTCTCGATAGCTGTAGCCCGGCAGACGCTCCGCCAACGCGCCGCCCGAGCCGAAAATGTCGGCGAGATCCTGCATCGCTCGCGCCACTATAGCGCGAACGCACTCTCGACTCGCGCTGCGAATTGCCGGGAAAGCACGCGCAAAAGAGGACCGGCGTCGTCAGTGCTTCGATGCACGCAATCGAACGAAGCCGCTCACGCCGGACTCGAGCGGCGCTTCGAGCAGCCAGCGCACGTGGGTATACACGACCGGCGCCGCCTCCGTGCCGCGTTGCGCGAGCTCGCGCTCGGCGCCGAAGGTGCGCCCCCCGTCCGCCGACAGCAGGACGAATCCGCCGGGCGCCGTCGCGCTGCCCGGCACGTAGCGAAGCCCGGCCGGGATCGCGCTCGTGATGCGCACGCCGTCGACGGTCGCGCCCAACGTGTTCGTGAAGCGCACCGTGAGCACGAACTGCTCACCGTCGGCCGCATTCGGTCCCCGCTGCAGGTCGTAGCGCGGAGCACCGTCGGGCGCACCGCTCTCGACGAGCTTCTCGAGTGAGGGCTCGAGGCGAATACCCGAGTCCGCCAGCCACTCGTTGATCTGCGCGGGGGCGGCACCGCAGACCGCCGTCGATAGCGCGACGGCACCCGCTGCGAGCCGGGCCCGGCGCAGCATTCCACCGTCACGAAATCCGAACCGCAAGCCGCGGAACGGCCAACGACATAATGATAAATGTGAGCTGTGCATGACTCGCGCAACAAAGTCGCAGCGCCTGGACCGGGGCGGAGTCGCCATTTCCCGTCCACGCCAAGTTATACTATGCAGCTTGTTAGGTCTGAGTTGATAGCCATCCATGACGACGCGCCTGAAGGCTCTCCGCGACTGGGTCGCTGAGGTAGCCGAGCTGACCAGCCCCGACAGAATTCACTGGTGTGACGGTTCCGAGCAGGAATACCGCAAGCTCATCGACGAGATGCTCGACAGCGGCACGCTGCTCGAGCTGAACCAGCAAACCTATCCCGGCTGCTACCTGCACCGCTCCGACCCCGATGATGTCGCCCGCGTCGAGCATCTGACCTTCGTCTGCACGCACGCGCAGGAAGACGCGGGTCCGAACAACAACTGGAAGGCTCCGGCCGAAGCCAAGGAGCTCATGAAATCGTGTTTCGCGGGTTGCATGCGCGGCCGCACGATGTACGTGATCCCCTACTGCATGGGCCCGATCGACTCGCCGTACGCACGTTGTGGCGTGGAGATCACCGACAGCCCCTACGTCGTCGCGAACATGTATCTCATGACGCGCATCGGCAAACCGGCGCTGAAACGCATCGAGAAGGACAAGACCTTCGTCAAGGGTCTGCACTCCACCGGCGAACTGAACCCCGAGCGTCGCTACATCGTGCACTTCCCCGAGGAGCTCACGATCATGAGCTATGGCTCGGGTTACGGCGGCAACGCGCTGCTCGGCAAGAAGTGTCACGCGCTGCGCATCGCGAGCTATCAGGCGCGTACGGAAGGGTGGCTCGCGGAGCACATGCTGATCGTCGGCGTGCAGAGCCCGGCCGGCGACATCCATTACCTCGCGTGCGCGTTCCCGTCGGCGTGCGGCAAGACGAACCTCGCGATGCTGATCCCACCCGAGAGCCACAAGGGCTGGAAGGTCTGGACGCTCGGCGACGACATTGCCTGGATGCACCTCGACAAGGACGGCCAGCTGCGCGCCATCAATCCCGAGGCCGGCTATTTCGGCGTGGTGCCGGGCACGAACCCGCACACGAACAAGAACGCCTACGACACGATTCAGCACGACACGATCTTCACGAACGTCGCCGTGACCGCGGACAACGATCCGTGGTGGGAAGAGAAGGGCAGCGGCAAACCGACGATCGACTGGCTCGGCAAGCCGTACGACGCCAAGAACGGCCCCGCCGCCCACCCGAACTCCCGCTTCACCGTCTCCGCCAAGCAGAACCCGGCGTATTCCAAGCTCGCCGAGGCGCCCGAGGGCGTGCCGATCTCGGCACTCGTCTTCGGCGGCCGCCGCCGCGAGCTCGCCCCGCTGGTCTACCAGGCCAAGGATTGGGCACATGGCGTGCTGGTCGGCGCCAGCGTGGCGTCGGAGACCACGGCTGCGGCGACCGGCAAGGTCGGCGTGGTGCGCCGCGACCCGATGGCCATGAAGCCGTTCTGCGGCTACAACTACGGCGACTACTGGGCGCATTGGCTGAGCTTCGGCAAACGCTCGGGCAAGCTGCCCAAGATCTTTCACGTGAACTGGTTCCGCCGCGACAGCGCCGGCAAATTCCTGTGGCCGGGGTACGGTGAGAATCTGCGTGTGCTGCGCTGGATCATCGACCGTTGCGAGAATCGCGTGGGCGCCATCGAGAAGCCCATCGGCTTCCTGCCGAAGCACGGCGACATCGACGTCAACGGGCTCGACGTATCGAGCTCCACGCTCGAGCAGCTGCTGGCCGTCGATCCGGAGCAGTGGCGCGCCGAGATGAAGAGCATCGGCGAATACTTCGCGGAGTTCGGCACCCGCCTGCCGAGCGAGCTCTCCGCGGAGCATCAGAAGGTGGTGCGGGCTCTAGGCTGAGCCCGCGCGCCGCTCACTCCTCGACGACGTAGTGGACGGCCAGGGCCGTCCCCGGCTGCGCCACTCGACCGAGGCCGATCACGCCCTCGCCCGTGAGCTGGGTGCTGTCGCGGCGCACGAAGATCTCCTCGCCGCTGCTCGTCTGCACGAACGTGCCGTTCGTGCTCTCGTCGATCAGCGTGAACTTGTCGCGGCTCGATTCGATACGCGCGTGCACCCGCGAGATCAGATTGCCCTTGACGACGACGTCGTTGTCCTCGGCCCGACCCAGCGTGGCGCTCTTGCGCCCCTCGCCGACCGTGACCTCGCGCCCCTGGTAGCGCAGGCTCAAGCGCTTCGGCCGCGCGCCGGTCTTCCGGCCCTGCCCGACCGTCGGCAGCATGCTGGTGGCTTCCTCGGGCTGCCACAGGACCTCGAACAGCACGACCTCGTCGGCCTTGCCGCGCACCGTGGCGACGTCGATCTGCCGCGAAGCCGCCTGCCACTCGGGCGACAGCCTCTGAACCGTCGACAGCGTGGTGATGATCTGCTTGGCCTTGGCCTGGCTCGTCATGCGGTTGGCCGTGTGCACGGCCGACCCGAACACGTCGCGCTGCTCCTGGACCACGGGTCCGTAGTGGCAGCCGATCCGTATGGCCACGTGGCCGTTGTCGTGCGTGAGCTCGGGGTCCGTCGAGATGCGCTCCTGCATGCGCTTCGCGGCGTTCATCGCGTCGTCGGGCGCCGGAAACGTCGACATGACCTCGTCGCCCATGGTCTTGATGACCGTGCCGCGATTGGCCTCCGTGGCCTCGCGCATGATGTCGAGGCACCGGCCCACCATCTGGCGGGCTTTGACGTCCCCGAGCTGCTCGTACAGCTGCGTACTGCCGACCACGTCGGCAAACAGGATCGCAACCTCTACATCCTTACCCATGGCTTCCTTCGAGAGCGAACGGCCGCGAGCAGCGGGAAGTATACGCCATCACCCCGGCCACCCAACCGAGACGCCGCGCACTGAACGGAGCCGGGACGGAGCTATTTCTCGGCCACGAGATAGGCGATCCACGCGAGATCCGCCTCGCCGGTCGCATGCTCCGTGAACTCGCCGTTGCCGCCGCCTTCCCCGTCGTCGCCTTCCCAGTACACGCGAACCTTCGAGAAACCGGCTTCCGCGAGGATTTCTCGCAACTCGGGCAGCGTCCACAGGCGCCAGTCGTACGTGAAGGCGCGCTTGATCTTCGAGCCGTCCGGAAACTTGAAGTGGATGTGGCACAGGATCCGGCCCGTGATGGGCTCGAACTCCGCCTGCTCCCAGACGTACGTGAAGCCGTCGTGCTTCGTCTTCTCCTTCACGAGATCCGAAGCTTCCGGCCCGCCGAAGGCGTCGAGGAAGAACACGCCGTCCGGCTTCAGCGCATCGCGGACCCGCGCGAAGTAGGCCCGCATCTCGTCCCGCGTCTTGAAGCAGAAGTAGCTGAAGTTGAACGCGCCGACGATGTCGACCGGCTCCGTGACGACCGTTCGCACGTCCTCGTTCAGCAGCTTCAGCCGCGCGCGGGCCGCCTCCGACAGGCGGGCCACGCGATGGCGGCGCCCCCACTCGAGCACCGCGGGATCGTTGTCCACGCCGATCGCATGCCGATGGCTCGACGAGCGAACCCATTCGCACGACAGCGACGCCGTGCCGCAGAAGTCCTCGCGCAGACTGCGCGCCTCGCGGCCGCGCAGCGCGCGGAACGTGTGGTCGAGGAACTCGACCTCGACGTCGACGGCCTGCACGGACTCCTCGTACAGCTCATGGATGTCGGCCTGCTCGGCCATCGTCAACTTCTGTTTCGCGCGCGTTGCCAAACTGTTCACCTCGACGCGATGGGTGGATCGAAAGCTCCGGCATTGTAGCCGCAGGCCACGTACCGGCGAACCTTCCGCTAGAGCGAATCGTGGACGAGCACGCGGTCGCGCGAGGGCTGAGCCGCCGATTCCTGCTCCATGCGGACCAGCCGACTCAACGCCTCGACGCCCGCGCGCCCGGGCTTGAGCTCTCCGAGCGCCCTGCGCCAGCGCCGTCCGCCGGGCCGGCCGGTGCGCATGCCGAGCAGATGCCGGGTCATCGTCTTCAGCGGCGTGCCGAGCGCCACTTCGCCTGCCACGTACTGCACGTAGTCCGCGAGGACCGCGGTCTCGTGCAACGAACCGCCATCGTGAAGCCGGGCGTCGATCTCCGCGACGAGGCACGTGTCCTGGTATGCGACGCGCCCCAGCATCACGCCGTCGACGTGCTCGAGCTGGCGGAGCGTCGCCGCCACCGTCGTGAGCCCTCCGTTGATGACGATCGAGAGGTGCGGAAAGTCGCGTTTCAGACGATGGACGCGCCCATAGTCGAGCGGCGGAATCTCACGGTTCTGTTTCGGGCTCAAGCCCTTGAGCCACGCCTTGCGCGCATGAACGATGAACGTGTCGCACCCGGAGATCGCCACCTGCGCGATGAAAGCCTGCGCGAACTCGTAGCTGTCGTGCTCGTCGACACCGAGCCGCGTCTTGACCGTCACGGGAAGACGCACGGCTTCACGCATCGCGGCCACGCAGTCCGCGACGCGACGCGGCTGAAGCATCAGTGCCGCGCCGAAACAGCCCGCCTGCACGCGGTCGCTGGGGCAGCCCACGTTCAGATTGATCTCGTCGTAGCCGGCGAGCTCGCCGAGCTTCGCCGCGGCGGCGAGCTCGGCCGGTTCGCTGCCGCCGAGCTGCAGCGCGACCGGGTGCTCGGCGGACGAGAACCGCAGCAGTTTCTCGGCGTCACCATGCAGCAGAGCGCGCGCGGTGATCATCTCCGTGTACAACCGTGCGTGCGGCGCGAGCAGCCGCAGCAGGTACCGGAAGTGCCGGTCCGTGCGGTCCATCATCGGCGCGATACAGAGGCGGTGCGTCATCGGTCTTCCGGCGTGCATGATTGTGGTCCCGATCCCTCACTCCCCAAGACAGAGTGCCACCCGTGCGAGGGGCCCCTTTCGAAACGCTCCGCGCCAGGGATGGCGCGGAGCGAGCCTACAGGGACGTACTTGCGGCGTTTTCGAAAGGGGCCCCTCGCACGGGTGGCACGGCTGCGATAACGCCGATCAACGAATCGGGGCCGCAATTATGCAAGCCTTCGGTGGCCGGGGCTAGGCGCGGATCCTCGTGACGTTCGAGCGAATCGGCAGCTCCGACACCGGTTGCGGCACGGCGACGAAGAAACCCTGGGCGTACGCCACGCCGAGCTCGCCGAGCCGCTTCATGACGTCGCGGCTCTCCACGCGCTCCGCGATGGCCTCGATCTTGAAGGCCCGCGCCATGCGCGCGATCGACTCCACGACGCACTCGTCGGCGGCATCGCGCAGCACGTTGCGGACGAACTGGCCGTCGATCTTCACGTAATCGACGGGCAAGTTCTTCAGGTACGTCAGCGACGAGAGGCCCGTGCCGAAATCGTCGAGCGAGAACCGACACCCGCGCGCCTTCAACGCGCGCATGAACGTGACCACCTGGCTCAGATTCGCGATCGCAGCCGTCTCCGTGATCTCGAAGCAGACGGCGCCCGGCGGGACCGCCGCGGCCGTCAGCTCGTCGAGCACGAAATCGAGGAAGCGGGCATCGTTCAGCGTCGTGCCGGACAGGTTGATGGCCAGCGTATACGGCGATGTGCCTGGCTCGCCGCGATACACGAGCGTCTCGAGGGTCTGACTGATGACCCAGCGGTCGAGGCTCGGCATCAGGTTGTAACGCTCGGCCGCAGGAATGAATGCCGTCGGCGCTACCAGCTCGCCGCGCTCGTCGCGCATGCGCAGCAGGAGCTCGTAATGCGGCCACGTGTCGGCGCGCGCGACCGTCGGAACGATCGGCTGATAGAACAGCTCGAACCGCTCCTCCTCGAGCGCCCGGTTGATCCGCGCGACCCACTGCATTTCCTGGTGGCGTTCCGCAGCGTCGCCCTCCTCGTACACGTGGATGCGGTTGCGGCCGAGATCCTTGGCCACGTAGCAGGCGACGTCCGCGGCGCTCATCAGCGCCCCGACGCTCTCGCTCGACGCCTGCACGGGCACGATGCCGATGCTGACGCCAACCTGCAGCGAGTTGTCGCGCCAGGCGAAGCGGAACGCTGCGATCGCCTCGCGCAACCCCTCGGCGATCTGCCCGGCCACGGCCATCGTGCAGTCCGGCAGCAGCACCGCGAACTCGTCGCCGCCGAGGCGCGCGAGCGCTCCGCTCTTCGGCACGCGCTGCCGCAGCACGTCCGCCAGTTGGCGCAGCAGCAGATCGCCCGCGCCGTGGCCGCACGTGTCGTTGACCACCTTGAACTGGTCGAGGTCCATGTACAGCAGCGCACCGCTGCGCCCGGGCTCGTTCTGCACGGCCGCGAGCGCCGCGGCGAGCCGCTCCTCGAATTCGCGGCGGTTCAGAAAGCCCGTCAACGCGTCATGGCTCGCGAAGTACGCGAGCTTCCTGTGCAGCTGCCGCTCCTGACTCACGTCGTGAAACACCATGACGGCACCGACGATCTGACCGCTGCGGTCTTGGATCGGCGCTGCGGAATCCTGGATCGCGACGGCCGTGCCGTCGCGTGCCGCGAGCACCACGTTGCCGGCGAGCGCCACCACCCGCCCTTCCTGCAGGCAACGCAACACCGGGTTCTGAACCGCCTCGCCGGTGATCTCGTCCGTCAGCTTGATCAGCGACTCGATCGGCATGCCGCGCGCCTCGCGGCTGTCCCAGCCGGTCAACTGCTCGGCAACGGGGTTCAGGTAATCGACGTGACCCTGCGCATCGGTGGTCACTACCGCATCGCCGATCGATTGGAGCGTGACCTGCGCGCGCTCCTTCTCGTTGAACAGCGCCCTCTCGGCGGCCTTGCGCTGCGTGACGTCCGTGACGGTGCCTTCGAAATACAGGGCACGGCCGTCCGCCCCGAGCACGAGGCGCGAGTTCTCGATCACCACGATCGCACGGCCGCTGCGCGTGCGCAGCCGGTATTCGAAATTGCGTACGCGACCGTAGGTCGTCAGCTCGAGAACCAGCCGTTCACGCTCCTTCGGATCGACGAACAGCTCCGCCATGTTGCTGCGGCCGAGCTCGTGCGCGTCGTCGTAGCCGAGCATCTGCACGAGCGCAGGATTCACCGACAGGAGCTCGCCGTCGGGCTTGGCCTGATAGACGCCGTCGACGACGTTGTCGAACAGCGCCCGGAACCGTGCTTCGCTGTCGCGCAGCGCCGTCTCGTCCTGCTTGCGCCGGATCGCGATACCAGCGAGCTGCGTGAGCCGCGTGATCAGGTCGATCTCGTCGGTGGTCGGCCCGCGCGCCGCGTCGAAGTAGATCGCCAGCGTGCCGTGGATGCGGTCGCCTGCCGTCACGACCGGCGTGGAGCAGCAGGCGCGAACACCTGCCGCGACGAGATCGGTCGCTATCCCCGCGCACAGCGAGTCTGCCTGCACGTCGCGGACCACGACCTGCCTGCCGAGCGAGGCGGCTGCACCGCACGCGCCGGAGCGCAGGCCGACTGGCAGCGCCGCGAGCAGATCGACGACGGGCTTCGGCAGGCCCGTCGCCGCCGCGAGCCGCAGCTCCGCGCCACGCTCGTCGAGCAGCTGGACCGCCGCGCCGACGTTGGGATGCAGCTGCTCCACGAGCCGCACCACGGCCTGCAGCGTCCGTTCGAGCGGCGCATTGGCGGCGATCAGCTCGAGCACGCGGCGCTCGCCGAACGCCAGCGTATCGGCTCTGCGCCGCGCCGCGATGTCGATGATGCTCGCCCGGATCAGCCTGTGCTTCGAGGACGGCAGACGGATGAACCGTACCTCGCACGGGACTTCCTGACCCGCAGCATCCCGGTGCAGCCACTCGAAAACGGGTCGGCCGCCCTTCAGGGCACGCTCGATGTAACCGCGGTTCAGGCCGGCGGACAGCAGCCCGTCGCTCTGGAATTCCGGGCTCAAGGTCCCGGGATCGACCGCCAGCAACCGCGCGCGCGGCAGTCCGAACAGACGCACGGCGTTGTCGTTCACGTCCACGAAGCGGTTGCGGTCGACGTCGAGGACGACGATGGCCTCGGGCGCGTTCTCGACGAGGGCACGATAGCGCGCTTCGCTCTCGCGCAGCGCCTGCTCGTCCTGCAAGCGCTCCGTCACGTCGCGCATGGACAGTACGAAGTAGCCGTCGGGGCTGCGGCCCGCGCGGCTCACGCTGACCTCGACGCTCAGCATGTACCCGTCGTCGCGCCGCGCCTCGATCAGCGTCGGAGTCACGTCGACGAACGTGTCGCCGACTCGATCGGCGAGCGCCTCCAGGGCGGGCCCCGCGGGCGCGAGCTGCGGCATGAAGTCGCCGAGCGCGCGCCCCTCGATTGCGTCCATCGTCGCCGCGAGCACTCGGGCGGCAGCCGCGTTCGCGCCGAGCACGATGCCGTCACGATCGACCGTGATGATGGGATCCCTGACGCTGTCCAGTATCGTGGGCAAAGCGACAGGGGCGCCGTGGCGGTCCGGCCGCAGCGCATCGTCCCGCAGTATTCGCTGCAGGTCGTCGCGGACGGACGGGCCCGCCAGCGCTTCGGCAATCCTGCGTCTCAGGCGATCCTTCGCCATGTCGATCCCGACGTGCCGCGACGACTCGCGAATCCCGCGCGTAATATGGAACGGCGCACGCCCGCGCCGCCGTGACTGAACTCTCGTTTAGCCGCGGCCTAGAACCGTTCTTCGACCGGCAGCAACGACAGGTTCTCGCGGCCGATACCGGCCGGCCCGGCGGCCGGCGCCCGTGCCTGCGGCGCTGCCCCGGGCAGGCGAATCGCAACCACGACCGCGCGCGCCTGCATGACACCATCGACGGGCCCAGCCACGACCACGTTCAGGTAACCCCCCTCGGAGCGCGCCGGCACGACCGCCACGCTCCAGCTGCGCGCACCGTCGCGATCGACGGGGGGCGACGTCACACCGATCGCGAGCGTCTCCGGGTCATCGGCACGCATCTCGAGCGTGAGCCCCTGCGTGGATTGCGCGCGTGCCGTGACCGTGACCGTCACGGGCACACCGAGCGCCGGCTCTGCATTCAGGCGCACGTGGATGCCGATCGGGCCTGCGGGCTTCGGCCGTACGGCCTGCCGCGCCGGGCTGTCGTGCGTCCCGGGAGGCGCGGCCGCGAGGGCGCCCCATGCGATCAGCCACGCGAGACCGGACGCGAGCGCCGACGTCTTCATCGCACCACCGTCACATCGAAGCAGGTGCGCCCGACCGGCGGGTACTGATCGTCCGTGTCGTTCGTGTTCGTCCATTCGTACACCTCGAGAACGTGGTCGCCGGCCGCCAGCGACGGCGTGAAGGTCTCGACGCAGTCCTGTGGCGTGGCAGCCGTGCAGTGCGGCGGTCCCGTCGACGACAGGACGCTGCCGTCCGGCAGATGCAGCTGCAAATCGGGGTCCGCCGCACCGTTGAGCGGCGCTACGGCGCGCGCCGTGATCACATGAGGCCCCGGCGCGGTGACGGTGAACCGGACGAAACGCCGCGAGGCGAGCTTGTTCACGGCGCCCGTCAGTGCGCTCGTATAGTCGTCGAGGCTGCACACGTTGACGGCCGCTCCGCCGACGGTCAGCTCGTCGTAGACGGAGTGGAAATCCGCGCCGACCTCCTGCGCGGTGCGTTTCGTCGGTACGCCGAAATTCGTCTCCGTGCTGCCGTAGCGGTCGACGATGGGTTGAATGCCCTGCGATGCGGCCAGCTGGTCGATCAACGGCACGTCGGCCGGTCTCTGCCGTTTCAGCGCGTCGACGAGAGAGAACACGCTCGTGAGCGCCGGCGTTTGGCGCTGATCGCCGCTCAGCACCGCGAACAGCGGCGCGAACCCGAGCGCCAGATCGTCCAGCGTCGTCGTGCCCGGCGGCACGTCACGGCCGTTGTCGTACAGATCGTACAGCAGCGACTGCACGGCCTCCTCGTTGAACCAGCCTGGATTCGGGTTGCGCCGGCTCGGGCGCTGCTCGAGGTCGAAGCTGAAGTTGCGTGCCTGACCCGCACCGAAAGTATCGACGTAGACGGGCTCGCCCGTGGCGATGGCGGAGAACGCGTTACCCCACCCTTCGCTGAGCGCCACGCGCATGTCGAGCTGGTCGCTCAACGTGTGCGCGCCACCGATGCTGTCGGACCGCGAGAACGCATGCTCGAGATAGTGGCCCCATTCGTGGGCGATCACGTGCCGGTCGTATTCGTCCGTATCCTGATTGGCGGCGCCCAAAAGCTCGATTCCGACTCCCGGGATGAAATGGCTGTCGCCGATCTGCCCGGCTGCGCTGCCGGATACGGGCACGTTCCCCGTGCTCCAGCGAATCTGCAGCGCCGGGAAGTCAGCGTTCGGGGCGGCGCCGAGCACGACCTGCACGGCAGCGTAGACGACGTCGAGGATCGCGAACGGCGCGGCGGATCGCGCCATCGCGTACGAGGTTCCGTCCCAACCCGAGGCCGCATGCAGATCCCGCGTGAGGTCCGCGACCCCGGAATTGAAGACCGAGCCCGCGAGCACGTACAGCGCGTTCGAGTTCACGTTGTCGACCACGCGGAAATCCCAGCTTGGGGAACCGATCTGCACCATCTCGGCCCGCACGCGCAACGAGACGTCGGTGTTGGCGGCGACGGTGAAGGAATAGCGACCCGCGGCGTCCGTGGTGGTGCTCGCGAGCACGCCGTTCGCACCGACGAGCTGCACGGTCACGCCGCGCGCCGGCCGCTCGACCGTGTTCGCGTAATCGAGGCCGGCGCCGGCAACGGCCGGCACGCGATCGAACGTCACCACCCCCTGCAGGGCGACGCTCGTCGGCGCGGGCACGGGCGCCGGGTTCACGGCGCTGCCACCGCCCCCGCCGCCTCCACCCCCGCAGCCGTGCAGGACGAGCGCGAGAACGGGATACGCCGCGCACAGACGAAACGCTCTCAATCCGCCCCCCGCGCGACGATCGCCGATCGACCCGCACCGATCCTAACCCGCCCGCGCACATGGGCAACCCGTGTCTGGTTCACACGGCGGCACGCATGACAGGCACGGTACGCCCGGCCGGCCGCCCGCGGCGGCGTACCGGGACGCCAAAACTGCGAGCAGGCTCCCGGTCCACAACAACGAAACTGTTAAACTTCTGCCGTTCGATTATGTCACTTCGCCCCACCCATGACTGACAAGACGGTTCTCGTGACCGGCGGCGCCGGCTACATCGGTTCCCACGTCGTCCGCCAGCTCGGCGAGGCGGGCGAGCGCGTCGTCGTGCTCGACGATCTGTCCACGGGATTTCGCCAGGCGGTCCTACACGGCGAGCTCGTGGTCGGCAACACCGGCGACCCCAAGGTCCTGGAGCAGGTCTTTTCGCGTTTCGGGATCGACACGGTGATGCACTTCGCAGCACACACCGTCGTGCCGGAATCGGTGGCCGACCCGCTGAAGTACTACCGCAACAACACCTGCGCCAGCCGCACTCTGCTCGAGCACGCGCTGCGCGCCGGCGTGAAGCACGTGGTGTTCTCGTCGACCGCGGCCGTATACGGCATCCCGGCCAGCGGCGAGGCGGACGAAACCACGCCGACGGCACCCATCAACCCCTACGGCACGTCGAAGCTCATGACCGAGTGGATGCTGCGCGATGTCGCCGCAGTCAATCCGCTGACGTACGTGGCCCTGCGCTACTTCAATGTCGCCGGATCGGATCCGGGTGGCCGCATCGGCCAGGCGACGCCGAAGGCGACGCTGCTCACGAAGGTGGCCTGTGAGGTCGCGGTCGGCAAACGCGAGTACGTCTCGATCTTCGGCACGGACTACGCCACTCCGGACGGCACCGGCGTCCGGGACTACATCCACGTCGAGGATCTGGCCGACGCCCACCTGAAAGCGCTGGCCTACTTGCGCGGCGGCGGCGAATCCACGACATTGAACTGCGGCTACGGGCGCGGCTACAGCGTCCGCGACGTCATCAAAATGGTAGAAGCCGTGGCCGGCCACGAGATTGCCAAGCGGGAAGGACCTCGCCGCGCCGGCGACCCGCCCTCCCTGGTAGCGCGCGCTGCGCGAATCCGCGAGCGGCTCGGCTGGCAGCCCCGCCACGACGACCTGAGAACGATTGTATCGACGGCACTTGCATGGGAACAAAAGCTCGCCGCCAGGCCCTGGCGCCCGTGACTCAGCGCGGGGGCGGACGATGAAGATTCGTCGGCCCCGTACGCTGCTCGGCATGGTCCTCGTGGGACTGGCCGTCGTGACCGTGCCCCTGCTGATCGCGGTCGGCAACGCGCTCGTCAAGCTCGGCCAGCTCGCCGCCGAGAGCGAGACGGTGCTGAGCGACAGCGCCACGGCCACGCTCGAGAACCAGCGCGTCGCGAATCTGCTGTCGAACATGGAACGCAACGCCCGCCAGTACGTCGCGCTGCAGAACGTAGCTTCGGCCTCGGATCTGCTGACCCTGTACGACGGCGATCAGGCGGACTTCGAGGCGCGCGTGACCGCGTTGCGCACCCTGCCAAAGAGCCCCGAGATCGTCGCCGCGCTCGAACGCATGGCCACGGTCTCGAAGGACGTGCACCGCATGCTGCACGTCCGTCCCGATCAGAGCACGGAGGACGTCATCGTCGACCGGTTCCGGACGCTGAACGGCGCGTCTCGCGACGTGGCGCAGGGTATGCGCACCCTGATCGACGCGCGCCTGAACACGCTGCAGGAGAGCACGCGCTCCGCGCAGCAGACGATCGCCTGGCAGTCCGCCGCGCTGATCCCCGGCATGCTGATCCTCGTCGTCCTGTTCCTGTTGCTGGTCGGCCGGCCGATGCGGCAGGTGGACCGTGCCATCCGCGAGCTCGGCGAGGGCGACTTCAGCCGTCCCATCGCGGTAACCGGACCGCACGACATCGAGACGCTCGGCCGCCAGCTCGAGTGGCTGCGCCACCGTCTCAAGGAATCGGCAGACGAGAAGAACAAGTTCCTTCGCCACATGTCGCACGAGCTGAAGACGCCTCTTGCGAACATCCGCGAAGGCACCGAGCTGCTGCTCGACGGCTCGGTCGGCCCGCTCGACATCCAGCAGCAGGAGGTCACCGGCATCCTGCGCGACAACGGCGTCAAGCTGCAGAAGCTCATCGAGAACCTGTTGACGTTCAGCGCCTGGCAAACGCACACGGCATCGCTCGAGCTCGGCGAGTTCGAGCTGAAGCCGATGGTCTTCAGCGTGCTGAGCCAGCACCGGCTCGTGATATCGAACAAGAAGATCAAGCTGCAGCTGAAAGTGAGCGCCATCACGGTTCGCGCCGACGAAGGCAAGCTGCGGCTCGTGCTCGAGAACCTGCTGTCGAACGCGATCAAATTCACGCCTGCGGGCGGCACCATCGGCGTTGCGGCCGCCATGGAAGGCAACGATCTCGTCATCGACGTCAACGACAGCGGTCCCGGCGTGCACCCGGACGATGGCGACAGGATCTTCGAGGCGTTCTACCAGGGACGGCGCCCCCAGGACGGGCCGGTCGGCGGCACGGGCATCGGCCTCTCGGTGGTGGCGGAGTGTGCCCAGGCGCACGGCGGCTCGGTGCAGCTGGTGCGCGACGGCCACGTCGGCGCGCATTTCCAGGTGCGCCTGCCCCTGCGACGGGCCGCGGACAAGCACCTGCTGGCGGTGGCCAATGGTTAGACGCGCCGCACTGCTGTGTCTGGCCACCGCGCTGGCGGGCTGCAGCGCGTTCGGCGGCGGCCGCGCGGGAACGACCCAGGCGCCGCCTGCCGCGAATCAGCCGTCGGCGACGAGCGCGCCGAGCGGCGATGCCCTGGCGCTGTATCTGCGCACGTTACGCGATCTGATCGAAGGCGACGCGGTGCTGAAGGCGGACGTGTTCCGGGCCGTGGCGGCCGCCGCGGACACCGCGCCAACGACCACGAACAGACTGAACCTCGCCCTCGCGCTTGCAACGCCGGGACACCCCTCGAGCAACCCGGCGGAAGCGCAGCGCATGCTGAACGAGCTGATCGCCCGGGACGACGCCCTGCTGCCCGACGAGCGCATCCTGGCGCTCGTCGAGCTCAAGGACGTGGAACAAAGGCTGATTCTCGATGCCGAAGCTGCGAGACTGCAGAAAGCGGCCCAGGCGGCCGCCACGCAGCGCAGCGATCAGACGGCACAGCGTCTCCAGACGGCGCTCGAGGAGAACCGTCAGTTGCGCCAGCAGCTCGACGAGGCTCGCGCCAAGCTGGACGCGATAACGACAATCGAACGCTCGATACGGGAACGTGAAAGTGGTGCTAATCCAAAGTAAGCCGATGCCCCCCGAACAGACACGCGGACGGATCCTGCTGGTCGACGACGACCCGGGGCTGTTGCGCCTGCTCAGCATCCGCCTGCGGGCGGAACGCTACGAGGTCGAAGCCGTGGAAAGCGCTGCCGAGGCGCTCGCCGCACTGTCGCGATTCCGACCCGATCTCGTGGTCACCGACCTGCGCATGGAGAACATGGACGGCATCGCGTTGCTGAAGGAGATTCAACGGCAGCGCCCGGGACTGCGCGTGCTGCTGCTGACGGCTCACGGCACGATCCCCGACGCCGTGGAGGCCACGCAGAGCGGCGCTTTCGGTTTCCTGACGAAGCCCGTGGACAAGCAGCAGCTGCTCGACTACGTCGAGCGGGCCATGAAGGTGTCCGGCGTCGCCAGAAACGAGGACGCCTGGAGCCAGGAGATCATCACGCGCAGCCCGGCCATGGAAGCCTGCCTGCAGCAGGCGCGCATGGTCGCGGACACCGACACACGCGTGCTGATCACCGGCGAATCGGGCACGGGCAAGGAGCTCATGGCGCGCGCCATCCACCGCGCCAGCACCCGCAAGGACCAGCCCTTCGTCGCCATCAACTGCAGCGCCATGGCCGAGAACCTGCTCGAATCGGAGCTGTTTGGCCACGAGAAGGGCGCGTTCACGGGCGCGCACCGGACTCACAAGGGCCTGTTCCAGGCGGCCAGCGGCGGCACGCTGCTGCTCGATGAGATCGGTGACATGCCGATGCGCCTGCAGGTCAAGCTGCTGCGCGTGCTCCAGGAGGACCAGGTCCGGCCGGTCGGCAGCACCGAGGCCGTGAAGATCAATACCCGCGTCATCTCGGCCACTCATCAGGATCTTAAGGAGCTGATGATCAAGGGCGCGTTCCGCGAAGACCTGTACTACCGGCTCAACGTCGTCAACATCCACCTGCCGGCCCTGCGCGAGCGGCGCGAGGACATCCCGCTGCTGGTGGAGCATTTCCTCGTGCAGATTGCCGCGGAATCGGGCCAGGAGCGCAAGGTGTACGCGCCGGAGGCCGTGGAGCTGCTGGTCGCGAGCCACTGGCCCGGCAACATCCGGCAGCTGTACAACGTGGTGCGCCAGAACGTCGCGCTATCGCCGACCCGGGTCATCGCAACCGAGCAGGTGCGCAGCGCGCTCGGCGAACAGGCCAACGCATTACCGTCGTTCTCCGAGGCGCGCGACGAGTTCACTCGCAACTATCTGTCGCAGCTGCTGCAGATCACGGGCGGCAACGTGAGCCAGGCGGCGCGGCTCGCGAAACGCAACCGGACGGATTTCTACAAGCTGCTGGGCCGGCACCAGCTGAATCCGGAGCAGTTCAAGAACTGATCCCGATCCGGAAAAAGGAAAAGGCCGGGGGTTACCCGGCCTTTTTTCGTGAGAATCGCCTTGGCGTTACTTCTGCTGCACGCGACGGCGACGGGACAGCCCCAGCGCCACGAGGCCAGCACCGAGCAATGAGAGCGTGGCGGGCTCCGGCACCGACGTCGTCGGGGCCTTCAGCAGCGACACGCGCGCGGTGACGGTGCCGCTCAGCTTGGTGCAGTCGAGACACGCGCTCGAGAATCCGAAGAAATCGACGTCGAAAAGACCGCCGTCACCGAAAGCGATCGGACCCGGGTCATTCAGCACGCTCAGGACGCCACCGGATGCCCAACCGAGGATGACGGCGAACCCACCCAGAACGCCGTCAGCGCTGGTGGTCACCGGCGAAACGAAATTCAGGCTGGCATCGATCAAGCCGGCCACCGCACCGGCGCCGCTGACCGTCACGTCCAGAAAGTTGAACGTGCGGGAGTCGCCGGCGTTCAGATCGAACGTGGTGCCCGCCAGGCTAGCGCTTGGTGTAACACTGACGCTGGATCCGAGCGTGACGCCCGAGGTCGACACGTCCGCGCCGTCGATCTTGAACGTGATGGGAACCGCGTGAGCCGACGCCGCCAATGCGACGCCCGCGATGAGTTGGGTGAGCCGGACCAGAAATCTGCCTTGCATACGGGCCTCCATGAGCTTCTGCCCTGAAGAATGCAGCTTCTGTGCCACAGCATTTTTATCAATAGAAAACAGTCTCTTAGGAAATCGCGCGGCCGGCGGCACCAGACCGTTTGTAATGAATCCCGACGGTTTCCGGGTCGCCTGACTCAGCGCGCCTCGCGATCCGGTACGGTGGGCAGATCGGCGTCCGCGCGGATGCTGTACTTCGACAGCAGGTCATAGAGCGTCGGCCTGGTGATCCCGAGCAGCTCGGCCGTCCTCGAGATGTTTCCGGACGCCCGGAGCAATGCCTGGCGAATCGCCTGCGTTTCCGCCGTCTGCCGGACAACACGGAGGTTCAGGGTCGGAGGATTGGCGACCACGGCCAGCCCAAGGTCGGCCGCCGTCACGAGCTTGCCCTCGGCCATGATGACGGCCGCTTTGATCTTGTTCTCCATCTCGCGCACGTTGCCCGGCCAGGCGTAGGCCTCGATGGCATCGTGAGCATCATCCGTGAACCCTTTGATCGTACGACCCTGCTGCTTCGCGAACTTGTTCAGCAGGTAGTGCGCGAGCAACAGGCGCCCTCCCTCGCGTGCCCGGAGCGGAGGGATTTCGATCGTGATCTCGGCGACCCTGTAATACAGGTCGTCGCGAAACGCACCGGTGCCCATGGCCTGCTTCAGATTCTTGTTCGTGGCGCAAACCACACGAACGTCGACTGGAATCTCGGTGCGGCCGCCGATCCGCTCCACGGTGCGCTCTTGAAGGAACCGCAGCAGCTTCGCCTGGAGCGGCAACGGCATGTCGCCGATTTCGTCGAGGAACAGCGTACCGCCGTTCGCAACCTCGATCTTGCCGGGGGTCTGCTTGACGGCCCCGGTGAACGCGCCCTTTTCGAAGCCGAACAACTCGGACTCGAGCAGGGCCTCGGGGATGGCCGCGCAGTTGATGGCCACGAAAGGCTTGTCGGCGCGGTTGCTGAGCTGATGCAGGGCTCGCGCCATGACCTCCTTGCCGGTGCCGCTCTCCCCCTGCAGCAGCGTCGTCGCGTTCGTGGGTGCGACCTTCTCGATGGTGCGACACACCTTCAGCATTGCTTCGCATGCGGCGATGACACCATCGAGCGGCGAGTTGCCGAGCGCCTCGGCCAACCGGCGGTTCTCGGCCTCGAGCGCGTGCATGTGATAAGCACGCTGAACGATCAGCTGCAGCGTGTCGACATCGACGGGCTTCTGGTAAAAGTCGTACGCGCCCAAGCCCACCGCTTTGACCGCGTTGCTCTGATCCCCGTGACCAGTAACGACGATCACTTTGGTAAACGGTGCCAGCTGAAGGATCTCGCGCAACGTGGCGAAGCCTTCCTCCACACCCTCGTCGTCCGGGGGGAGCCCAAGATCCTGCAGGACCACCGGGGGTTCGTGGCGGCGCAGCTCGTTGATGGCGGTCTGCCGGTCGGTCGCGGCAATGACCTCATAATCTTCGAAGCACCAGCGGAGCTGGCTCTGGATTCCGGGATCGTCCTCGACGATCAATAGCTTGCGAGTAGAGTCAGCCACGTGGTGATGCTGCCACAGACGTTGCCGTTCCCGGCGCGTAGAAGGTCACAAATCGGGTGCCGCAGCCGCCGCCGTGAGCACAGACCGGTGGGCACGAACGTGCTCATCAGGCTCGATAGAACGACGCGATCTGACCGATCACGTACTCGCGCTGCTCATGCGTGAGCTCGGGATATACCGGCAACGCGAGCACTGCTTGCGCGGCCTCGAGCGAATTCGGGAACTCCTCGGGGGCGTGCTCGAGATAGGCGAAGCACCTCTGCGCATGCAGAGGCACCGGATAGTAGATCTCCGTGCCAACACCGTTGGCCGCCAGATGGGCTCGCAGCGCATCGCGCCGACCGACTCGTATGACGTACTGGTTGAAGATGTGCCGGTATCCCGGCATTCGAGCCGGAATGCCCACGACGTCGGCAAGGCCGGCCTCCCGGATAAGCCGATCGTAATGGTCCGCATTGCGTTGACGCGCACGGGTCCAGTCGTCGAGATGCCTGAGTTTGATCCGCAGGACGGCCGCCTGAATCTCGTCGAGCCGAAAGTTGCCGCCGATCAGCGAGTGATAGTACTTCGGTTCGCCGCCATGGACGCGCAGGATCCGCATGCGCTCGGCAAGCGCGCCATCGTTCGCCACGCACATGCCTGCGTCACCGAAGGCGCCCAGATTTTTAGTCGGGAAGAAGGACAGACAACCGACATCACCCACACTGCCCGCGCGCCGCCCGTCCGGCAAGGCTGCTCCGATGGCCTGGGCCGCATCCTCGATGACCGCCAGCCGGTAGCGCTTCGCGATCGGCATCAGGTCGTCCATCGGCGCCATCTGCCCATACAGATGCACGGGCATCAGCGCTTTGACGGCACCGCCTGTCGCCCGATTGATCAGCCGATCGCCGTCCGCGGCGCATCGCTCCGAAAACGCAACCCGAACCGCCACCGGGTCGAGGTTGTATGTGCGCGGGTCGATGTCGCAGAAGAACGGTCGCGCACCCAGGCGGGCCACCACACCCGCCGTCGCAAAGAACGTGAACGGCGACGTGACGACCTCGTCACCCGGCCCGACACCGAGCGCCATCAGGGCGAGCAACAGCGCGTCCGTGCCGGAGGAAACTCCGAGGGCGTGTTTGACGCCGGAATACGCCGCGACCTCTTTCTCGAACTCGGTCACGTTCGGGCCGAGCACGAACCGCTGTTCGTCGCAGACCTGGCGGATCGCGGCTTCGATCTCCGCGCGCAGCGGGGCGTACTGCTCTTTGAGATCGAGCAACGGTACTTGCATAGAATTCCTAGTCAGATCTGGGCCGCCCCAGTACCCGGATCACCGACCGAGAGCCACGAGGAGCACCCGCGACTGCTCGCGCGCCGGTCCGAGAGAGTGCAATCAGGAGAGGGCGACGCTGCCTTGCTCAGCGCCCTGGAAACCGCCGCCGACAGACGGGACTACCCATGGCTTCCATCAGGCTCCGAGCCCGACAGCGCGCCCTCGAACCAAACCGGTGGGAGTGCCCTGGTGTTCTCGTAGGTCGCAGGATAACCGGGCCAAGGGTGCGTCGCCAAGACGGAACGTAAAGACCATATTTTTCAATCGCTTGATTGCCTGTCCGGAGACGTCTTCGTATGGCGTCGCGCAGGCACCCATGGGCACGCGCGGAATCGCCGGGAGCCGTCAGTTCAGGGCGAACCGGACCCGCAGCCGCACGCGACGCTCGTACACCTGCCCACCGCTTTCGAACGGCGCGTAACGGTACTTCGCGACGGCCGTGATGGCGGCCTGATCGAAGCGCCCCGCCGGCTCCGCCGCTACCACCGTAAGATCCTTCGGCTGTCCCGTTCGGTCGACGACGAACTCGAGCTCCACCCAGCCTTCGATGTTCATGCGCTGCGCGTCCGGCGGATATACGGGGGGCGCCGCCGCGACAAGCCGCAGGTCGCCCGCGGGCGCCGCCGTCTCGAGGTATTCGGTCTGCTTCTGCTCTCGGTCGAGTTGCCGGCGCAGAGGTGCCGCGACGGCGCCGCCGCGCGGTGCTCTCGATATTTGCTCAAGCGCCGCTTCGGCGTCGCCAAAGCGGTGGCCGGCAATGGCGCGACGTACGCGCTCCGCCATCGCCGAAACCCAGTCGTCCCAGGCGTTGCCGATCCCTGCGAAAGCCGGCGCCTCCTGCTGCAGCTTCGTCAGATAGTCGAGCGCGCTTTCCCCGGCGGGGTCCGTCAGCCCTCCCGCCTGCACGCGGTCCGACGCCAACGCCAGCCACTGCTCGTGTCTGCGATCCGATTCGGCCTGTTCGGCTGCTTCGAGCTCGATGGCGACCGCCGTCAGCGCTTCCGGGGAGGCGCCCAGCTCCTTCGCGGCTGCGATCAACCGCGTAGCGTCGCCAAGATCCTGTGCGAGCAGCGCGACGCGCGCCTGCTCGATCAACGCCGACTCGAGCGCGACCCGCGTGCGTCCAACGTGCGCGTCGTCGGAGTTGATCTCGGCCGCGCGGCGTATGTACTCGATCGCGCTGTCGCCCGCCGGATCCAGAAGAGCCCCGCGCGCAATGCGCGCCTCTGCAATGACCAGCATGCTGTCGAGCTCGGAAGGCGCGGCCGGCACCGTGAGCGCGCGCGACGCCGCAGCCCTGTCACGAGTGTCCGCCGCAGCTTTCGAGCTGGCTGCGGCCGTCCGGGCGGCCATCGCACGCTGCAGCTGCGCTTCGAGAAACGCCAGGCGGCTGCTTCCGGCGTCGGCCCGGCGGACACCCTCCAGCGCGGCGGACGCCTCGTCGAACGAGTTCGCGAGCAGAGCTGCTTCGGCTTGCTCGAAGAGCGCGTCGATGACAGTGGCGAGACGCTCCTTGGCCGCCGTGTTCGCCGGATCGAGCGACAGGACGGTAAGGCAGTAGTCGAGCGCATTGTCTCCGGTCGGCGCCGCCAGCCGCCCGGCATCGAACGCCTGTGCCGCCCGATGCAGCAGATCAGCGAACCGATCGCTGCCGTCGCCGCGGCCTGCCCGCCCGTCGGCCGTTGCCTCCGCATGCGCTACCACCGGCTCCTTCACAACCGGCGGGGTGCTCGCACCCCGCCAGGAAAACCAGATCACGGCCGCCGCCGCGGACGCGAGAGCTGCTACGACGGTCACCGCGCGATGGAGCGTACGGCGGGACGCCGGATCGCCCGGGATTCCAATGTCGTCGAGAACGTCCGCCACCGAGGGCTCGCGAAGCTGCTGGCTGCGATTGACCGCCGACTCGATCAGCAGGCGCGTGATGCCGAGAGTAGCCGGCTTGATCAGCAGCCGATGGATACGCCGGTCGGACAGGAAACCCATGAGCCCTTGTGCCAAGACTCGATCTGCGGCCACCAGCGTCACGACACGGTTGGCATGCCTCTCGAGCGTTGCGATCGCCTCTACGAGCTTGGAGCCCATCAGGTCGGCATCGAGCAGCGCGATACCGCAGCGCCCCGCAACCACGGCGGCCTGAAGGTCCGCCCAGTCGTCCACGGTGTAGACGGGGTAGCGCTCGCCGCCCGCCTTCTGCGCGGTGGCCACGAGCTCGGGGTCTGCCGAGAGCACGAACACGTTGAGATCGTCCGCAGCAAGCAGCGCCTTCAGCGGCTGGGGGGGCAGGGTGTCGGCGAGCATTGCCCCGCCCCGGGCGCGAGCACCGGCTGGCGGGCGCGTATCGCGGCGGCCGGACACGCCCGGCGTCGCGCCGATCCCTCCCTGCTCGTGCTTGGCCGCCATGCTGCGTCTCAGGTAATGGTTGCGGGACCGCAGGCCGCGGTACCGTTTGGCGCAATGTAGACCCCCTGGCCGCGGCACGTCTGAGAGCCAGTACGCGCCCGGCAGATTTCACATAAGGCGCGCCGCGCCAACAAGCCTCCGGCGAACCCACGCATCGTCGGCGCGCGTATTCACGCTCGCCAGCAGGTCGGCGTCCTCAATGTCGAGCAGCCGCGCAGGGCCTGTCTCGAGCAGGCGCCGCAGGGATACCCCGTGGTCCGAACCGGACGGTGCCAGCCAGCCGCCAGCCCCGGGTTCCCAGATGGCGCACAACGGCTCTGGCGCCCCGGCCGGCCGTCGAAACGCGGTGGCCAATCCCGACGGATCCCGGCCGGCCACCAGCGTGGCCAGAACGGTCCGCGTCAACAATGGCATGTCGGCTGCAATCACGAGCCAGGCAACGCCTGGGAATCTGCGCATCGCCGCTGCGACCCCACTGGCCGGTCCTGAGCTGCCCTCGTCGACGATGGACGGCAGGCCAGCGTAGACCCCATCGTTGGCCTGATCGGGCCGCACGGAGACGAAACACGCCTCGCAGAACCCCTGGAGCAGCTGCAAGGCCCAGCGGACCTGGGGCATGCCGTGAAAGTCGAGCGCACCCTTGTCGCGGCCGATTCGGGTTCCGCGCCCACCCGCCAGCACCAGACCGTAAAGCGCGGCGATTCCAACCGGGTGCGAGAGATTTTCCGTCATTCGGCCTTCAAGGTATCCGAACACCGGCCGATACCCTAGTACATGGCTCTGCCGGGAGAGGATCTGTTATGTCAAGCACGGCTCAAGCCGTAGGTTTCAGCTTCGTCGAGCGACTGGCCCAGGACTTGCGAGACGAGCGCCTGGAGCTGCCGGCCTTCCCCGAGGCCGTTCTGCGCATTCAGCGGGCACTGCAATCGCCGGACACCAGTACCGACGACATCGTCCGCATCCTGAGTTCGGAACCCGCGCTGGCTGCTCGTCTGCTGCGCATTGCGAACTCCGCAGAGTTCCGCCGTGCCGACCAGAACATCACCGACCTGCGTAAGGCCGTCAGCCGCATGGGCTTCAACATGGTCCGCAGCGTCGCGGTGGCGTTCGCCATGCGTCAGCTGCGCAGCAAGGACACGTATTCTCCTGCTGCCAAGGCAGAACTCGAGCGTGCCTGGGCCGAGAGCCTCGATACGTCCGCGTTGTGCTTCGTGCTCGCGAAGCGATTCACCCGCTTGAGCCCGGATCAGGCGCTGCTCACGGGCCTTCTGCACGTGCTCGGACGCCTGTACATCATCATGCGCTCGAAGGACTCCAAAGAGCTCACGGACGTCGAGATGCGCGAAGTCATCGAAGGCTGGCACGCCACGATCGGCAAGGCGATTCTCGAGACGTGGGGTCTGCCGGAGACGCTGCAAAGCGCCGTGGAGCACCAGGACGAATACGAAGTGGAGTTCGACGGCGAGGTCACGCTGGCCGACGTCCTGATCGCCGCGAAGCTCGTACAACGCGGCGAGCAGGATCTCGCACGCTACCCGGCCCTGCGCAGGGTCGGAATCGCCCCGGGCGACATGGACAAGCACACCGACGAGGTCAAGAGCGTCCGCAGCTCGCTGAGCGAGTAGCACCGTCAGCGGACAGGCTGCTCCGCGGCCGTGATCCGGATGTACTCGATCGCGCGCTCGATGCGCGCGAGCGTTCGCTCGCGACCCAGCAATTTCAGCGTGAGGCCGATACCCGGCGACGCCGTGTCGCCGGTCACCGCTACACGCAGGGGCTGAGCGACCTTGCCGAGCCCGACGCCCGCAGCCGCTGCCACCCCCTCGACCACGCGCTGCGTTCCCTCTTCCGTCCAGTCGGCAAGCGCCCGCAGGCCGTCACGGACCTGCCCGAGCAGAAGCGCGGCGGCTGGCTGCAGCTGCTTCTGCGCCGCTTTGTGCTCGAACGCCACCTCGTCCGTGAGGTACACGCGCACCCGCTCGGCCATCTCGCGTAAGGTCTTCGCACGCTCGCGAAACGCGTCGACGAGCGGCTCGAGCGACGCGGTTTCGCCGGCTTCGAAGCCTGCCCCCACGAACTGGGCCCGCACCCCCTCTGCCAGGCGCGCGGCCGGTGCGGTCTTCATGTACTGCTGATTCAGCCAATTCAGCTTTTCGACATCGAATCGCGCCATCGAGCGTTGGACAGCGGACAGATCGAACAGCGCGATCATCTGCTCGCGACTGAAGACTTCCTGATCGCCGTGCGACCAGCCGAGCCGCACGAGATAGTTCAGCAACGCCTCGGGCAGATACCCCTGCTCGCGATACTCGAGCACACTGACAGCGCCGTGGCGCTTCGAAAGCTTCGCGCCGTCGGGCCCGGCGATCATCGGAATGTGGCCGAAATGCGGCGCCGGCAGCTTCAGCGCTCGAAAAATGTTGATGTGCTTGGGCGTATTGTTCAGATGATCGTCGCCGCGGATCACGTGCGTGATCTGCATGTCGGCATCATCGACGACCACGCCGAAGTGGTATGTGGGCGTGCCATCGGAGCGAAGCAGGACCAGATCGTCGAGTTCGCTGTTCTCGAACACGACCGGACCGTGTACGAGATCCTGCACGATGACCTGCCCTTCGGCGGGTTGGCGGAAACGGACGGCGAACGGCGCTCCGTCACGCGGCCGCGCGCGATCACGGCAGCGACCGTCATAACGCGGCTTCTCGCCGCGCGAGGTCTGCTCGGCACGCATCGCAGCGAGTTCGTCCGGCGTGCAGTAGCAGCGGTAGGCGGTTCCACCCGCAATCATCTGCTCCGCGACCTCGCGATAGCGATCGAAGCGATGGCTCTGGAAGATCGGGCCCTCGTCCGCGTGGATGCCGAGCCACGCGAACCCGTCGAGAATCACCTGGACCGCCTGCTCGGTGGACCGCTCACGATCCGTGTCCTCGATGCGCAGGATGTACTGGCCGCCGTGGCGACGGGCATACAACCACGAGAACAGCGCCGTGCGGACGCCGCCGATGTGCAGGGAGCCGGTGGGGCTTGGGGCGAAACGCGTACGGACTGGGGGGTGAGTCACGGGCGGCCAGGCTCGGGCTTACAAAAAATGGAGGCTGTGATTTTCCCACAATCCCCACCCTCAAGGGTGTGTCAGCCAAGCCCCCCGCGCCGAGTCTGCGCGGCCTCGCGTCATGGAAACGAGCACAGACAACGCAGGGGCAGGAGCGGTGTCGCGGCGCGCCAGCACCAGCCCGGCCATCAGGACGTCGGTTCTGAAGATACGGACTGGGGACATGGCAGCGGCACCTGACAGGGGGTTTAGCACGACCAGCGCAGACTCAGGGGCTACACTTCGAACCCGCATGCGCTTGCCAACGCGCACCCGTGCGTCAAGGTGGCGTCCCCAGGGGGATTCGAACCCCCGTTACCGCCGTGAAAGGGCGATGTCCTAGGCCGGGCTAGACGATGGGGACGCAGTAGAGAGACCGCCTAGGAGCGGCCTCGCGGGAAACTTAGAGAGTCTTCAGGTAGGCCATGATGTCGGCCTTTTCCTGAGTGGTCAAAATGTCGGCGAAGGCGGGCATGGAGTCCCCACCCTCATTGATGAACTTCGCGAGGTTGGCGTCATTCATCGTCTC
>DASZSB010000107.1:0-12183 GCA_035548835.1 Gammaproteobacteria bacterium
CGGGCGCGGCTCGTCGAGCGCCACGGCCGCCCACACGCGCAGTCGCCCGCCGGGCTCGAGCATCCCTTCCGCCACGGGCCATGGATTGAACGCGCGCACGTGCCGCTCGAGCTGCGCGGCCGGCGCATGCCAATCGAGCGCGGCGTCGGCCTTGGCGATCTTCGGTGCGAGCGTTGCAAGCTCGGCGCGTTGCGGCACGGCGCGCGACGCGCCGGTCAGCAGATCCGGCAGTGCGGCCATCAGCGCTTGCGCGGCCAGCACGGCCAGGCGGTCGTGCAGCTCACCGGCCGTTTCGTGCGCCCCGATCGGCGTCGCGCGCGTCAGGTGCACCGGGCCCGTGTCGAGCCCCTCGTCCATCTGCATCACGCTGATGCCCGTCACGGCGTCCCCGGCCTGCACGGCACGCTGAATGGGCGCCGCGCCGCGCCAGCGTGGCAGTAACGACGCGTGCAGGTTCACGCAGCCCCGCCGAGGCCACGCGAGCATGGCGGGCGGCAGCAGCAGACCATAGGCGATCACGACCAGAAGATCGGGGCGCGCACCGAGCGTCGCCGGCAGGCCTGGATCGCGCAGCGACACCGGCTGCGCCACGGGTAGGCCGAGGGCCGTGGCGGCCTCCTTCACCGGCGACAGCGTCAGTTTGCGCCCCCGACCCGCGGGCCGGTCCGGCTGCGTCAGGACCAGCGGCACGGCGGCACCGCTCGCGACGAGCGCGCGCAGGCTCGGCACCGCAAACTCCGGTGTCCCAGCGAACGCGATGCTGGCGGGCACGCTCAACGTGGAACTGGCCGCGCGGCGGTCAGATGACGGGCACCGAGCTCGGCGCGCGCGCATCGGTACCCTCCTGCTGCGCGCGCTTGGCCTTCTTCGACGCTTTCTTCTTGAGGCGCTCCCGCTTGAGCTCCGACAGGTAGTCGACGAACAGCTTGCCGTCCAGGTGATCCATCTCGTGCTGGATGCACACCGCGAGCAGCCCCTCGGCTTCGAGCTCGAACGGTTTGCCGTAAGGGTCGAACGCGCGCACTCGGATCAGGGCGGCACGATCGACGTAGTCATAGAACTCGGGCACGGAAAGGCACCCTTCCTCCGCGTTAGTCTGGCCTTCCGCGTGGAGGATTTCGGGGTTGATCAGGCAGTAAGGCTGCTTGCCCTCCGTGCCGACATCGCACACAAGGAGACGTTCGTGCACGTTGACCTGCGTGGCCGCGAGGCCGATGCCGGGTGCCGCGTACATCGTCTCGAACATGTCGGCCACGAGTTTCTGCAGCCTGGCATCGAATTTTGTGACCGGCTCCGCGCGAATTCGCAGGCGCGGATCCGGATACTCGAGGATTGCGAGACGTGCCATTGTCGTTGAGCCTTGATTTCGTGTATAACGCGTCGAAGTTAGCTTAACCCTCTGACTTTACAGGGAAGTCTGGCTATAACGCGGTGGCGATCTTGCTTTGGGAGCGCGCGTGCGCTCGCCGCGATTATAGCAGTCGGGGTTGGTTGGACCGCCGTTCGGAAAATTGCGCCCTCACGGGCATAGGGAGCCGAGAGCCATGTTCTACGCGCGCAAGCCGTTGATCCGATCAGCCTCGCTGATCGCTGCAGCAGCCGCAAGTTTCCTGACGCTGTCGATCGGCCTGGCGCAGGAACGCGACCACAGGCTCGAGCTCGCGGCCGCCGTGGGCCAGCCGGCGCCATCCCCGGTCCTGAACCCGCGTCACCCGGAGACCTACGTGGTCAAGCGCGGCGACACGCTGTGGGGCATCGCCTCGATGTTCCTGCGCGATCCGTGGCTCTGGCCCGAGATCTGGCAAGTCAACCCGCAGGTCGAGAATCCCCACCTGATCTTCCCGGGCGACATGCTGTCGCTGGCCTACCGCAGCGACGGGCGGCCCGTGATCCAGGTCGAGCGCGGACCGCAGCCGGTCACGGCGGGCGGCGGTCTCGAGAAGCTGTCCCCGCGCGTCCGCTCGCAACCAATCGAGGACGCGATTCAGACGATTCCCTACGAGACGCTGCGCGCCTTCCTGTCGCGGCCGCGCGTGCTCGAGAAGCGCGACCTCGACCACCTGCCCTACATCGCGGCCCAGCGGGAAGGCCTGATCGCCAGCGCGGGCCGTGACGTCTACGTGCGCCGCAGCGAGGCGCCGATCGGGTCGGTGGTCAACGTCGTGGACCTCGGCGAGAAGCTCGTGGACCCGGATACGCGCGAGACGCTCGGGTATCTCGCCCTCAACGTGGGCCAGGGCCGCGTGGACCGCGTGGGGGATCCCTCCACCGTGCGCCTGCTCGAGACCGAGCGCGAAGCCGTGGCCGGCAACTATCTGGTGCCGGAAGAGGACGTGAAGCCGACGAACTTCCTGCCCCACGCCCCGGCGAAGGAAGTCGACGGCCGAATCATTGCCGTGCTGTCCGGTGTGTCGTTGATCGGTCAATACAACGTCGTCGTGCTGAACGTCGGCGCGGACGACGGCCTCGAGCCCGGCAACGTGCTGCGGGTTTACCAGGCCGGCAGGACGATTCGCGACAGCCACGCACGTGGCCTCTTCAACAAGAAAGTCGAGTTGCCGGATGAGCCCGCGGGCACCATGCTGGTGTTCCGCACGTCCGACCGGATCAGCTATGCGCTCATCATGGAGGCCACGACGGCCATCGCGGTGCTCGACAAGGTCCGCAACCCGTAGTCCGGCACGGTCCCGTGCGCCGCGAGCGGCACGGCCATGGTGAGCGACGCCTGGCTGGCGCTGCTCCAGGCGTCGCAGCTCTCCCCCCAGGTCTGGCTGGAAGCGCTGAAGGCCCTCGGCTCCGCCGAGGCCCTGCTCGCGGAGCCCGAGCGCGCGCTGCTCGGGCTCGGTCTGCCTGCGGAAGCGGTCGGCAGGCTGCGTAGCCCCGACGACGCGGTTGCGCAGCGCTGGCGGCGCTGGCTCGCAGGACCGAACCGATCGCTCGTCACTTTCGGCAGCCCGCTGTACCCCCCGCGACTCGCCGAGATCCAGACCGCCCCGCTCGCGCTGTGGGTGGAAGGCCCGGAGCCCGCGCTGCTGGCCGCCCCGCAGCTCGCGATGGTCGGCAGCCGCAATCCCACGACCACGGGCCGCGAAACGGCGGAACAGTTCGCGCGCTACCTCAGCGCGCGCGGGCTCACTATCACGAGCGGGCTCGCCACCGGCATCGACGGCGCGAGCCACCGCGGCGCATTGCCCGAGATCGGCACGACGATCGCGGTGCTCGGCTCGGGGCCCGACGTGATCTTTCCGCGCGCCCACGAGCGGCTCGCCGCCGACATCGGTGCGCGCGGCTTGGTCGTGTCCGAGTTTCCGCCCGGCACCGAACCGCAGAAGTTCTTCTTCCCGCAGCGCAATCGCGTGATCGCCGGACTCGCGCTCGGCACGCTGGTCGTCGAAGCCACCCGACGCAGCGGCTCGTTGATCACCGCGCGCTGGGCCACCGATTTCGGGCGTGAGGTGTTTGCGATCCCGGGCTCGATCCACAACCCGCTCGCGCGCGGCTGCCACTGGCTGATCCGCCAGGGCGCCAAGCTCGTGGAGGAGGCGGCCGACGTGCTCGTGGAGCTCGCGCCGCAGCTCAAGCTCGACCTCGCGGAGCCGCCGCCCGCCCCGGCGGAGGCTGCCCGGGGCAGCGGGCTCGAGGCCGACTCGGCATATCGTAACCTGCTCAATGCACTGGATTTTTCTCCCATCCCGATCGGCGACCTCGCGACCCGTGTCCAATTGACGGCCGGGGAGCTTTCCTCCATGCTGCTGATCCTGGAGCTCGAAGGGTTGGTCGAGGCGTTGCCCGGCGGTCGCTATGCCCGCCTGGGCAAGAGAAGTAAATGAAGGAATCCGTCCTCGACGTGCTGATGTACCTGTTCGAGTCCTTTGTCGACAACGACGACGAATCCGAGCCGAACCGTAGCGAGCTGCACTCCGAGCTCGAGCGCGCCGGTTTCCACGACCGCGAGATCGAACGGGCCCTGGACTGGCTCGACGGCCTGCACGCCACGACGCCCGGCAACGCGCCGCAGGGCACCGCGTTTCGCGTGTTCGACGCGGACGAGCAGGAGCGCCTCGGCGCTGCCGCTCGCGGCTACCTGCTGCATCTTGAGCAGATCGGCATCCTGCAACCCGCGCAGCGCGAGCTCGTGATTGACCGGCTGCTCGCGCTCGAGCACGACGAGATCGACGTCGACCAGACGAAGTGGGTCGTGATGATGGTGCTGTTCAGCCAGCCCGGGCAGCAGGCCGCCTACGCGCAGATCGAAGATCTGGTATTCGCGGACGAGTCGGCCTGGGTCCATTGACACCCGGCCCCGTACCGCGCGGACCGTCGACCCCACACTTTAACGGCGCGCCGGGAATCGGCTATTCTCCGGGTCCCCGAGGGCGGCCCTCCGGCAACCAAAGCGCATTTGCCCTGATGTTCCCGCATTCCAGACCACCGCGTTTGCGTCGCCGTTGCTGACGAATGGCCAAGAATCTCGTCATCGTCGAGTCGCCAGCGAAAGCGCGCACGATCGAAAAGTACCTCGGTAGCGACTTCGAGGTGCTCGCGTCGTACGGCCACGTCCGAGACCTCGTGCCGAAGGAAGGCGCAGTCGACCCGGAGCATGGCTTCGCGATGAAGTACCAGCTCATCGACAAGAACGAGAAGCACGTCGAAAAGATCGTCAAGGCCGCGAAGAAAGCGTCGGCCGTATACCTCGCCACCGACCCGGATCGCGAGGGCGAAGCCATCTCGTGGCACGTCTACGAAGTCCTGAAAGAGCGCGACGTGCTCGACGCGAAGCCCGTGCAGCGCGTCGTGTTCCACGAGGTCACCAAGCGCGCGATCCAGGAAGCCATCGAGCAGCCGCGCGAGCTCTCCGAGCAGCTCGTGAACGCGCAGCAGGCGCGGCGCGCGCTCGACTACCTCGTGGGCTTCAATCTCTCGCCGCTGCTGTGGAAGAAGGTGCGCCGCGGGCTCTCGGCGGGCCGCGTGCAGAGCCCCGCGCTGCGCCTGATCGTCGAGCGCGAGGACGAGATCACGGCATTCAGGCCGCAGGAATACTGGACGATCGAGGCGCAGGCACAGCAGGGCCGGACGGAAGACGCCACGCCGTTCCCGGCGCGGCTCGCCGTGTTCGATGGCGAGAAGGTGGAGCAGTTCACCTTCACGAACGAAGCCCAGGTGCGCGCCGCCGAGCAGAAGATCCGCGACACGGCGCACGGCACGCTGACCGTCGCCAGGGTCGACAAGAAGCAGCGCCGCCGCAATCCGGCCGCCCCGTTCACGACCTCCACGCTGCAGCAGGAAGCCTCGCGCAAGCTCGGCTTCAGCGCGCAGCGCACCATGACGGTCGCGCAACGGCTCTACGAAGGCATCGACATCGGCGAGGGCTCGGTCGGTCTGATCACCTACATGCGCACGGACTCCGTGACGCTGGCGGACGAGGCCCTGACCGAGCTTCGCAGCGTGATCGCGGACCGCTACGGCAAGGAGAACCTGCCGGAGGAGCCGCGCCGCTACACGACCAAGGCCAAGAACGCGCAGGAAGCACACGAGGCCATCCGGCCCACCTCGGCCGCTCGCCACCCGGAGGAGCTGCGCCGCTTCCTCGACCCGAACCAGTACAAGCTGTACGAGCTGATCTGGAAGCGCACGGTCGCCTCGCAGATGAACCCGGCCGTGTACGACACGGTCGCGCTCGACCTCGCCGCCGGCGACTCGACTGCGAGCCCGGTCGCGTTCCGCGCCACGGGCTCGGTGCTCGTGAGCCCCGGCTTCATCGCCGTCTACCTCGAAGGCCAGGACGATACGGAAGCCGACGAGCAGGACCACATCCTGCCGGCCGTGACCGAGGGCGATCGGCTGACGCTGAAAGACGTGCAGAGCGCGCAGCACTTCACGGAGCCGCCGCCGCGCTACTCCGAAGCCACGCTGGTGAAGGCGCTCGAGGAGTACGGCATCGGTCGCCCGTCGACGTACGCGTCGATCATCTCGACGCTGCGCAATCGCGAGTACGTCGAGATGGACAACCGGCGCTTCGTGCCGACGGACGTCGGCCGCGTGGTGAACCGGTTCCTGACGCAGTTCTTCTCGCGCTACGTGGACTACGAGTTCACGGCCCGCATGGAGGATTCGCTCGACGCCGTCTCGCGCGGCGAGCGCGAGTGGGTGCCGCTGCTGGAAGAGTTCTGGAAGCCGTTCAACCATCTCGTGGAGCACACCGACAGCTCGGTCACGCGCGAGCAGGCGTCGCAGGCGCGCGTGCTCGGGGTCGATCCCGCGAGCGGCCGGCCGGTCAGCGTGCGCATGGGCCGCTACGGCGCGTTCGTGCAGATCGGCACGAAGGACGACGTCGACAAACCGAAGTTCGCGGGACTGCGCCCGGGCCAGAAGATGGACAGCATCACGCTCGAAGCAGCGCTCGATCTGTTCAAGCTGCCGCGCGAGCTCGGCGCCACGCAGGAAGGGGAGCCCGTATCCGCGAACATCGGGCGCTTCGGCCCGTACGTTCGCTATGGCAACAAGTTCGTGTCGATCAAGGGCGACGACCCGTACACGATCACGCTGGAGCGGGCGCTCGAGCTGATCGCCGAGAAGAAGATCGCCGATGCGAACCGGCTGATCCGCGACTTCCCGGAAGCGGGCATCCAGGTGCTGAACGGCCGCTACGGGCCGTACATCACCAACAAGGATAAGAACGCCAAGATTCCGAAGGACAAGGCGCCGGCCGAGCTGACGCTCGAGGAGTGTCAGGCGCTGCTGGCCGCCGCGCCCGAGCGTCGCGGCCGCGGCATGAAGCGCAAGGCGCCGGCCGCCGCCGAGTCCGCACCCGCGAAGGCCGCGAAGGGTGAGAAAGCGGCAAAACCCGCGAAGAAGAAAGCCAAGAAGAAAAAGAAGACCACGGCTCGCAAGAGCGGCGCCGCACCCGCCGAGCCGCCGCCCGAAGCGTGAGGGGCTGGCTCGCCATCGACCGCGCCGCCCGCATCGTGCGCGCGGGGGGCGTCATCGCATATCCCACCGAGGCCGTGTTCGGCCTCGGCTGCCTGCCGGACGACCGCCGCGCCGTCATGCGCATCCTGCGCGTGAAGCGGCGCTCGTGGCGCAAGGGGCTCGTGCTGATCGGCGCGTCGCTGGAGCAGCTCGAGCGCTACGCCGTGCTGCCGCCGGAGCCCAGGCGCAGCGAGGTGCTCGCGACGTGGCCGGGCCCCATCACGTGGGCGCTGCCCGCGCGGCGCAGCACGCCGCGCTGGATCACCGGCGGCCGCGACACCGTAGCCGTGCGGCTCACGGCGCATCCGCTGGCCCGCCGGCTCTGCGAGCGCGCGCGCAGCGCACTCGTGTCGACCAGCGCCAACGTGAGCCGCCGCCCGCCTCACCGGCGCCTGCTGCCGCTGCGCCACGAGCTCGGCCGCGCACTCGACTGCGTGCTGGCCGGGGAACTCGGCGGCCTCGCGCAGCCGACCGCCATCCGCGACGCCCGCACGGGCCAGTTCCTGCGCGGCTGAACGGCTTCCGGCGCCACGCGCGCCGGCACGAGGCAGCGGCCGTCGCGCGAGCTGTGCTAACGTTTGAACAAGGCGCCCTAAGGGCCCGGCCCAATACCAGAAAATGCCAAGGTTCCCGCGCGCATTCCCGATGCTCGTGGCGGCCGCGCTCGGCGCAGCCGTCACGCTGCCGCCCGTCCACGCGCAGGTCGTGCAGGAGCCGCTCACGCAGCGCATGCAGCTGCGCAGCCCCGTGCGGCCGGCCAAGCAGCCGGCCAACGTGTACATCGTCAAGCTCAAGGCGCCGGGCGCCGCGAGCTTCAGATCCACGTTCGGCGAGAACGGCGGCGCGGCCGGCGGCGGTGCGCGGGCGCGCGCCCAGGCGGCAACGACCGCGGCCGCGAGCTATGCACGGCAGATCGAGCAGGTCCACGACCAGCTGCTCGGCAGCGTGGGCGCGTTCAGCAGCAAGCTCTACAGCTATCGCTACGCGTTGAACGGCTTCGCCGCAAGGCTCACACCGGCCCAGGTGGCGCGGCTCGCGCAGAACGACGCCGTGGAGCGCATCTGGCCCGACACGGATCAGCATCTGACGACGAACAACAGCGCGATCTTCCTGGGCCTCGAGAACCAGACCGGCGGGCTGCGTGCCGACAAGAAGCTGCGCGGCGAGGGCATCGTCGTGGCCGTGATCGACAGCGGCGTGGCGCCGAACCATCCCTCGCTGCTCGACACCGAGGAACGCGTGCCGGGCCTGTGCCGCAGCGACTGGGCCAAGACGTCGTGGATCGGGCTGTGGCTGTGCAGCTCCTACATCCGCAACCCGCCCAAAACCGTCGTCTTCGATCCGCCACAGCGGTTCCGCGGCGCCTGCGAAACCGGCCCGAGCTTCCCGGCCAGCGCGTGCAACAACAAGGTCGTCGGCGCGCGCTTCTACATCGACGGCTTCCTGTCACGCTGGCAGCTCGATCCCGGCGAGATCCGCTCGCCGATCGACGTCGACGGGCATGGTACGCACGTCGCGACGATCGTCGCCGGCAACCCGGCCGACGCGTCGCTGCTCGGCACGCGGCTCGCGCGCGTCAGCGGCATCGCACCGCGCGCGCAGATCGCGGTCTACAAGGCGTGCTGGCTGCAGCCCGGCGCCACGCGCGGCACCTGCGCCACGTCGGACCTCACGCGCGCCATCGACGACGCGGTGGCCGACGGCGTCGACATCATCAACTACTCGATCGGCAGCCTCGAGACCGATCTCACGGCGCCCGACGACATGGCGCTGCTGCACGCGCTCGACGCCGGGGTGCTGACGGTGGTGGCGGGCGGCAACGACGGCCCGAACCTGTACACGATCGGCTCGCCGAGCAGCGACCCGTGGGTGCTCACGACCGCGGCGTCCACCCAGTCGGGCGAGCTGTTCGACGACGCCATCTCGATCACGGCACCGGCCGACATCGCGGGCGCGATCGTGATGCGCGAGGCGACGTTCACGCCGCCGCTGACCCGCGACAAGCCGGTGCAGGCGTTCCTCGTGACGGCCGACGACGGCCAGGGCGCGATCCAGGGCGGCGCCACGGGCAGCCGCCGCGATGCCTGCCAGGCGCTGGCCAACGCGAAGGACATGCAGGGCAACGTCGCGCTGATCGAGCGCGGCGGCTGCGAGTTCGACGTCAAGGTGGCGAACGCCGAAGCCGCCGGCGCCGTCGCCGCGGTCGTCTACGACAACGGCGCGGGGCTGATCGCGATGAACGGCAGCGGCAACATCACCGTGCACATCCCGGCCGTCATGATCGGCAACGCCGACGGCCAGAAGCTCGTCGACCGGCTCGCCGCGGATGCAACGAAGACGCTGAAGCCCGCAGACCGCGTGACCGTGAAGCTCGCGCTCGGCATCTTCGATACGCTGGCCGGCACCGGCAACATCGTGGCGGATTTCTCGTCGCGCGGCCCGTCACTGTCGGACGCGAACTTCTCGAAGCCGGACGTCACGGCTCCCGGCGTGGACATCCTGGCCGGACAGACGCCGGTCGTCGCGAACGGTTTGCGCGGGGAGACGTACCAGTACATGAGCGGCACGTCGCAGGCTGCGCCGGAAACGACCGGTGTGGCCGCGTTGCTGAAGGAAGCGCATCCCGACTGGACGCCCGGCATGCTGAAGTCGGCGCTGATGACCACCGCCTATCAGGGCGTCGTGCGCGAGGACGGCACGCCCGCGGACGCGTTCGACGTCGGCGCGGGGCACATCAACCCGAACAAGGCCATCGCACCCGGCCTCGTGTACCCCAGCGACTACCGCGACCACGCGGCGTACCTTTGCGGATTGCACAAGTCGCCGATCTCGACGACCGAATGCGCGAGCCTGGCGGCCGCCGGCTACTCGAACGCCGCCACGGACCTGAACCTGCCGTCGATCGGCCTCAATCAGATGATCACGGGCGACGTCGTGCACCGGCGCGTCACGAACATAGGCCCGGCGGCCACGTTCGCCGCGGAGGTCACACCGCCGCCCAACGTCGACGTGTACGTGGAGCCCTCGTCGCTCAGCCTGACGACCGGCCAGAGCGCGGATTTCACGGTGCGCTTCGTCGATCGCGGCACGACGCTCGACGCCTGGAATTTCGGCCGCCTGACCTGGTCGGACGGCGGCTCGCAGAGCATCGCGAGCCCGCTGTCGGTGCAGGCCGTGACGCTGCGCTCGGCGCCCGAGCTGTACCTCTCGGGGGCCGCGGGCACGGCGAAGCTGCCGACCGCGTTCGGCTACACGGGGGCCTATCTCGCGGGTGTGCACGGCCTGCGCAAACCGTTCCTGGACCCGAACGGCCAGGTGCCGCGCGGCTTCGTCGACCACGATTTCAGCCACAACTTCACGTTCCGCTTCAACAACGGCGTCACGGCGCACCAGCTGACGGTGCCACCGAACCAGCTGTATCTGCGCGTCGCGCTGTTCAACGAGTTCACCGACGGCACCGACGATCTCGATCTGTACCTCTTCTACTGCCCGAACAACCAGTGCACGCAGATCGGCCAGAGCGCCGGTCTCACGTCGGACGAGGAGATCGACGTGACGCTGCCGGACGCCGGGCAGTACCTCGTGCTCGTGCATGGCTACGAGACCGACGACGTGGCCGGCGGCCCGGGTGCGAACTACTCGCTCTACACCTGGTCGTTCGGGGTGAACGACGCGGTGGGCAATCTCGGCGTGGCGGCGCCGACGGGCGTCTCGGCGGGCGATCGCCTCAATCTCGACGTGAGCTGGACGGCGCTCGACCCCGGCATGCTCTATCTCGGCGCCATCTCCCACAACACGCCGAACGGCCTGTACGGCCTCACGATCGTCAACGTGCGCACGCCCTAGCGGCGCTCGCCGCCGCTCTCGCGGTAGCGGAAGCAGCTCACGAGGTGATCGTTGACGAGGCCCGTGGCCTGCATGTGCGCGTAGACGATCGTCGAGCCGACGAACTTGAAGCCGCGCGCCTTCAGATCCTTGCTCAGCGCGTCGGACTCCCTGCTCGTGGCCGGCACGTCGCCGTGCTTGCGCCAGCGGTTCACGATCGGCGTGCCGCCGACGAACTTCCACACGTACGCGTCGAAGCTGCCGACCTCGTCCTGGATGCGCAGGAACGCCCGCGCATTGCCGACGGCCGCCTCGATCTTCTGCCGGTTGCGCACGATGCCGGGATCGCCCATGAGCCGCTCGACGGTCCGGCCGGTGAAGCGCGCAACCTTGGCGGGATCGAACTCCGCGAACGCGCGCCGGTAGCCGTCGCGTTTGCGCAGGATGGTCCACCAGCTCAAGCCCGCCTGCGCGCTCTCGAGCACCAGGAACTCGAAATGGGTGCGATCGTCGCGGACGGGCACGCCCCACTCCGTGTCGTGATAGCGCTCGTAAGCGGGATCCACTCCCTGGCTCCAGGTGCAGCGGGTCAGCGTGTCGGCGGTCTTCATCGGGGCACTCCTTCGGCCTGAAGCGGCTGGCAAAGGTACCGGAAACCACGCAGAATCGGCAGCAACAAAAGGTCCGATAATGAACAACAATAGCTCACCGCCCGACCGCTACGGTCTCGTCGGGCACCCGGTCGAGCACAGTCGATCGCCGTTCATCCACACGCTGTTCGCGCGTCAGACCGGCCAGCGTCTGACCTACGAGCTGATCGATGCGTCGCCGGCGGCGTTCGAAACCGCAGTGCGCGGCTTCGGCGCGGCTGGCGGCAAGGGCCTCAACGTGACGGTGCCGCACAAGGAAGCCGCGTTCGTGCTCGTCGACCAGGCCAGCGACGCGGCGCGAATCGCGGGCGCGGTCAACACGATCTCGATCGACGGCGGCCGCCTGCGCGGCGACAACACCGACGGCGTCGGCTTCATCCGCGACGTCACGACGAACCAGGGTCAGGCGCTCGCGGGCCGGTCGATCGTCCTGTTCGGCGCGGGCGGCGCGGCGCGCGGCATCGTGGGTCCGCTGCTGGCCGAGCACCCCGCCGCGCTCGTGATCGCGAACCGCACCAAACCGCGTGCGCTCGATCTCGCGGCACACTTCGGCAACCCGCCCGAGATCGAGGTCGTGGCCTTCGACGAGCTGGCGGAGCTGCCGGCGTTCGACGTGCTCGTGAACGCGACGTCCGCGGGGCTCAAGGGCGAGGCCACGCCGTTCCCGGGCTCGCTCGTACGCGCGGACAGCTTCTGCTACGACATGGTGTACAGCCGCGGCGACACGCCGTTCGTCGCA
>DASZSB010000108.1:0-13077 GCA_035548835.1 Gammaproteobacteria bacterium
CGCGGCGAACGCGGCGCGCACCTGGTCGCCGCCGTGCCCGTAGACGACATGGATCGCCGCGGGCGAGAGGGCGCGCGCGGTGGTCAGGACGTGCTCGAGCAGGGGCCGGCCGGCCAGGGGCTGGAGCACCTTCGGCAGCGCGGAATTCATGCGTTTGCCCTGACCCGCGGCGAGAACGACGACGGAAACCGGCACCGAGCCAAACCTCAGACAGCCCTCAATTGAGCAATGATAGCCTGCCGGGCCGGCGGGTTCCTGCTGACCCTGTCACGTCGGGCTGCAGCCAAGCGCCGGCGCAGGTGATCGGGGCGGAAATCGCCTAGTGCGACCCCGCGCGCTCGGCGCCGAGCCCCGTGTTCGCGCGCACGGAAAACTCTGTGAAATTCTGCTCGGCCTGCGGATCGCGCGTGAGCAACGTGCCGAGCACGGCGCCCAGGAAGCCGAGCGGGATGCTCACGATGCCGGGGTTCTCGAGCGGGAAGAGCGCGTCGCCCTTCATGATGCTCGGGCTGACCACGATCAGCGCCAGCGACGACACCAGGCCGGTGGCGAGCCCCGCGCCGCGCGGCCCACCACGTGATGCCGAGCGTGATGGCGATGAAGCCTAAGAACATGACGAGGGCCGGTGACATCAGCGTTTCCCCTGCCGCCGGCGCTCGAGCACGCCGCGGGCCATCGCGTCGAAGCGCCCCGCCGCACGCACGCACAGCATGTGGCCATGCGCGCCGCGCACGGGTGTCATGCGTCGCGGGCGGTTCTTGGAGCGTGGCACGTGCCCTACGCTGCGCGACCCACCCCCTCCCAAGCACACGGAGACGACATGAGCACATTGGCCACCGAAATCGACGAGCTGAACGCAGCGGTGCGCGCGGCGGCGCCGGCGCAGGTCATTGCGACGATCGATGCGGCCACGCGGCGGCTCGTGGAGGACGGCCTCGCCGAGCGCGCGCTCGGCGTCGGCCAGCGCGTCCCCGACTTCGCGCTGCCCGATGCGGCCGGCCGAAGCGTGGAGCTGCGACGGCTGCTCGGCGAGGGTCCACTGGTCGTGAAGTTCTACCGCGGAGCCTGGTGCCCGTACTGCAATCTCGATCTGCGCGCGTGGCAGCGGCATCTCCCGGAGGTCGCCGCCCTCGGGGCCCGATTCGTGGCCATCTCGCCGCAGTCCGCCGATGCGGCGCTGACGCTGGCGGAGAAGCATGCGCTCGCGTTCCCCGTGCTCTCGGACCGGGGCCACGGCGTAGCGCGCCGGTTCGGCATCGTCTATACGCTCGAGGAGAGTCTGCGTCCGGTGTATGCCGCCTTCGGGGTGGACCTGCCCGCGTACAACGGCGACTCGTCGTTCGAGCTGCCGGTGCCGGCGACGTATCTGCTCGATCGCGACGGCACCGTGGCCGCGCGGTGGCTCGACATCGACTACCGCGAGCGCGTGGAACCTGCCGACGTGCTGGCCCGCCTGCGCGCACTCGTGGAGCACTGAGGGCGAGCGTGGGCGAACAACCCGCGTCCAGCGGCATCGGGCCAGCGGACGCGTTGCTCGGCGCGGCAATGGTGACGCTGTTTTCCGGCTTCACGCTGGCGTCGCGTGCGGGGCTGACCGGTACGCTGCACCCGTGGGATCTTGCGGCGCTGCGCTTCGGAGTCGGCGGGGTACTGCTGTGGCCGGTGTTGTGGCGCTACGGGCTCGCGAACGTTGCGCTACGGCACGCGCTGGCGCTCGCGCTGACGGGCGGGGCGGGTTTCGCGACTTTCGCCTACGCGGGGTTCGCGCTCGCCCCTGCCGTACACGGCGCGGTGCTTCTGCACGGCACCCTGCCGCTCACGACATACGCGCTCGCACGCGCTCGCGGCATGCGGCCGCACGCGAATGCCGGTCTCGCGGCGATCGCGCTCGGCATCGTCGCGCTGGCGGGGGATGGCGCGCTGCGCGGCACGACGGCGGAGCGACTCGGAGACGCTGCGCTGCTGCTGGCTTCGTTCAGCTGGTCGGCCTACGGGCTTCTGGCTGCGCGGCTGGCGCTGCCTCCCGCGCACACCGCGTCGATGGTGAGCGTCTTCTCGTTGCTGGCGACGCTGATAGCGTTCGCCGCGTTCCCGGGCCTGCGTCTCTCGCCGGCCGGCTGGCGCGAGTGGTTGCTCCAGGCGGCATGGCAGGGTGTGCTGATCGGCACGCTGTCGACGTATCTGTATACGACGGCGCTGGCCCGGCTCGGGCCCCAGCGCATCGCGGCGCTCGCGGCGGCGGTGCCGTGCGTCACGACGGCGGGCGCGATGCTGTTCCTCGGCGAGGCGCCATCGCGGCTCGTGCTCGCGGGCCTCGCGCTCGTCAGCGGGGGCGTCTACGTGGCGTTGCGCCGCCGTCGCGAGTCGTAGCATCGCAGATGCGCTCGAGCGAAGCGAAACGGGACGCGGGGTTGCAGGCCGGCCGGCGTGCTCGCGCGCGCCGGGCCTACGCCCAAACCGGCGGACGAGCCTAGTTGCGCTTGCCCTTCAGCTGCTGTGCCGCGCGGTAGCGGGCTTCGGCCTCGACCAGCGCGGCCTGCGCGGCCACGATGTCGATCTCGCCGCCCTTGCCGAGCAGCTCGCGCGCGCGGTCGCGCGCGGCCAGCGCCTCGGCTTCGTCGAGCTGCTCCGCGTGCAGCGCGCTGTCGGCCAGCACGGTGATCAGGTGCGGTTGCACCTCGAGCACGCCGCCGGTCACGTAGAAGAACTTCTCGCCCTCACCGGTCTGCACGCGCACCGAGCCCGGCTTCAGCGTGGTGAGCAGCGGGGCGTGGCGCGGCGCGATGCCGATCTCCCCGGCGCGCGCGGGCGCGAACACCATATCGGCGTCGCCGGAGAAGATCGCGCCTTCGGCGCTGACGATTTCGACGTGAATGGCCACGGCTGCTCCGGTTCGCTGTTACTGGACCTTCTTGGCCTTCTCGACGGCCTCTTCGATGCCGCCCACCATGTAGAACGCCTGCTCGGGCAAGTGGTCGTACTCGCCGGCGACGATGGCCTTGAAGCTCTTGATCGTCTCCTTCAGCGGCACGTACTTGCCTTCCTGGCCCGTGAACGCCTGGGCGACCGAGAACGGCTGCGACAGGAAGTTACGGATCTTGCGCGCGCGCTGCACGATGAGCTTGTCGTCTTCGGACAGCTCGTCCATGCCGAGGATCGCGATGATGTCCTGCAGCTCCTTGAAGCGCTGCAGCACGGCCTGCGTGGCGCGCGCGGCGTCGTAGTGCTCCTGGCCGATGACGTTCGGATCGAGCAGGCGGCTCGTGGAGTCGAGCGGGTCCACGGCAGGGTAGATGCCGAGCTCCGCGATCTTGCGCGAGAGCACGAGCGTCGCGTCCAGGTGCGCGAACGTCGTAGCCGGCGACGGGTCGGTCAGGTCGTCCGCGGGCACGTAGATGGCCTGGAACGACGTGATCGAGCCGGTCTTCGTCGACGTGATGCGCTCCTGCAGCACGCCCATCTCCTCGGCCAGCGTCGGCTGGTAACCCACCGCGCTCGGCATGCGGCCGAGCAGCGCCGACACTTCGGTGCCCGCCAGCGTGTAGCGGTAGATGTTGTCGATGAACATCAGCACGTCCTTGCCTTCGTCGCGGAAGTACTCCGCCATCGTGAGGCCGGTGAGCGCCACGCGCAGGCGGTTGCCCGGCGGCTCGTTCATCTGACCGAACACGAGCGCGACCTTGTCGATGACGCCCGCGTCCTTCATCTCGTGGTAGAAGTCGTTGCCTTCGCGGGTACGCTCACCCACGCCGGCGAACACGGAGTAGCCGCCGTGCTCTTTCGCGATGTTGTTGATGAGCTCGAGCAGCGTGACGGTCTTGCCGACGCCCGCACCCCCGAAGAGGCCGACCTTGCCGCCCTTGGCGATCGGCATGATCAGGTCGATGACCTTGATGCCCGTCTCGAGCAGCTCGGTGGAGCCGGACTGCTCTTCGTACGTCGGCGCTTCGCGGTGAATGGGCCAGGATTGCTCGGCGGCGATGAAGCCGGCGTCGTCGATCGGCTCGCCCAGCACGTTCATGATGCGACCGAGCGTCTTCGTGCCGACGGGCACCGAGATGGCCTTGCCGGTGTTCGTCACGGCGAGGCCGCGGCGCAGGCCTTCGGAGGTGCCCATCGCGATCGTGCGCACGACGCCGTCGCCGAGCTGCTGCTGGACTTCGAGCGTCAAGCTGCGGTCGTTGAGCTTCAGCGCGTCGTAGACCTTCGGGATGGCGTCGCGAGGAAACTCGACGTCGACCACCGCGCCAATGACTTGAACAATCGTGCCCGTGCTCATGATCTGTACCTTTTATTGCTCAAACTGCGGCCGCACCGCCGACGATCTCCGCGATCTCGCGGGTGATCGCCGCCTGGCGAGCCTTGTTGTACTGCAGCTGCAGCCCTTCGATGAATTTGCCGGCGTTGTCCGTCGCGGCCTTCATGGCCACCATCTTCGACGCCATCTCGCAGGCCACGTTTTCCACGGCGCCGCGATACACCTGCGACTCGATGTAGCGGTCGAGCACGCCATCCAGCAGCGAGACGGCGTCGGGCTCGTAGATGTAATCCCAATGCGCCTGCAGCGAATCCTTGTCGATCGGCTCCACCGGCAGCAGCTGCGAGACGGTGGGCGTCTGGCTCATCGTGTTCACGAACACGCTGTGCACGAGGTAGAGGCGATCGATCTTGCCCTGCCGGTAGGCGTCGGTCATGGCCGTGATGGCGCCGACCAGATCCTGCACCTTCGGCGCTTCGCCGAGATGGCTCGCCGCCGCCACGACGTTGACCTTGAGGCGGCGGAAGAACGCGATGCCCTTCGCGCCGACGAGGCACAGGTCGACTTCGGTGGCCTTGTCCTGCCAGCCGCGCAGCTCCTTCAGCACCTCGCGGAACGTGTTGACGTTCACGGAGCCGCAGAGGCCCCGATCGGTGCTGACCACGATGTAGCCGACGCGCTTCACTTCGCGCCTCTGCAGGTACGGATGACGGTAGTCCGGGTTCGCCAGCGTGAGGTGCCCGATCACGGTCCTGATCTTCTCGGCGTACGGACGCGACGCCGCCATGCGCTGCTGGGTGCGGCGCAGCTTCGATGCGGCGACCATTTCCATCGCCTTCGTGATCTTCTGCGTGCTCTTGACGCTCGCGATCTTCGTTCTAATTTCTTTGCCGCTTGCCATTCGGTTATCTCATCGCAACGGCACAAAGCCGCACACAGGCATTGCCGAGACACGCCGGAAGAGCGTCCCTGCGGCTCGGCGGCGCACATCCATGTGCGCCGACTGTCTCGGCAACACCTGCGTGCGTCTTCGTGCCGCTGTAGCTCATCAGTACGTACCGGTCTTCTTGAAGGCTTCGATGATCTTCTTCATCGCCGCGACAGCCGTGTCGTTGTACTCGGGCTTCGCGTTGATCACATCGAGATCGGCCTTGTAGTTCGAACGCGCGAACGCATGCAGCGCCTCTTCGAACGCCACGACCTTGTTGACCGCGACGTCGTCGAGGTAGCCCTCGTTGACCGCGAACAGCGACAGCGCCATCTCGGCCACCGAGAGCGGCTGATACTGCTTCTGCTTCATGAGCTCCGTGACGCGCCGGCCCCGCTCGAGCTGCTTGCGGGTGGCGGCGTCGAGATCCGACGCGAACTGCGCGAAGGCCGCGAGCTCGCGGTACTGGGCCAGCGCCAGGCGGATGCCGCCGCCGAGCTTGCGGATGATCTTCGTCTGCGCCGAGCCGCCGACGCGCGACACCGAGAGACCGGCGTTGATCGCGGGCCGGATGCCGGCGTTGAAGAGGTCGGTCTCGAGGTAGATCTGGCCGTCGGTGATCGAGATGACGTTGGTCGGCACGAACGCCGACACGTCGCCGGCCTGCGTCTCGATGACGGGCAGCGCCGTCAGCGAGCCCGTCTTGCCCTTCACGCGGCCATTGGTGACCTTCTCGACGTACGCGGCGTTCACGCGCGCGGCGCGCTCGAGCAGGCGGCTGTGCAGGTAGAACACGTCGCCCGGATACGCTTCGCGGCCCGGCGGGCGGCGCAGCAGCAGCGACACCTGGCGATACGCCCAGGCCTGCTTCGTCAAGTCGTCGTAGATGATCAGCGCGTCCTGGCCGTTGTCGCGGAAGTACTCGCCCATCGCGCACCCGGAGTACGGCGCGATGTACTGCATGGCCGCGGACTCGGCCGCCGTGGCGGCCACGACGATCGTGTGCGCCATGGCGCCCGTCTCTTCGAGCTTGCGCACGACGTTGGCCACGGTCGACGCCTTCTGGCCGATCGCGACGTAGATGCACTTCAGGTCGCCGCCGATCTGGTTGATGATGGCGTCGATCGCGACGGCCGTCTTGCCGGTCTGGCGGTCGCCGATGATCAGCTCGCGCTGGCCGCGGCCGATCGGCACCATCGAGTCGATCGACTTCAGCCCCGTCTGCACGGGCTGGTTGACGCCCTGGCGGTCGATGACGCCCGGCGCTACTTTCTCGATGGGCGAGGTTTCCGTCGCCTGGATCGGGCCCTTGCCGTCGATCGGGTTGCCCAGCGCGTCGACGACGCGGCCGAGCAGTCCCGTGCCCACCGGTACCTCGAGAATGCGGCCGGTGGTCTTGACCGTGTCGCCTTCCGAGATGTGCTTGTAGTCGCCGAGCACGACCGCGCCGACCGAGTCCTGCTCGAGGTTCAGCGCCATGCCGTACGTGTTGCCCGGGAACTCGATCATCTCGCCGTACTGCACGTCATTCAGCCCGTGGATGCGGCAGATGCCGTCGGTAAGAGCGGTGACCGTGCCGACGTCACGCGCTTCCGCCTTCGCTTCGAAGTTCTGGATGCGCTGCCGAATCAGCTCGCTAATCTCGGATGCCTTGATAGCCATGTGTCGTCCTTAAGTTTCAAGCGACCAGCGCTTCGGTGAGCCGCTGCAAACGCGTGCGCACCGAGCCGTCGATGACCATGTCTTGCGCGCGGATGATCGCGCCGCCCAGCAGTGACGGGTCCACCTCGAGCGTCAGCTCCACCGCGCGACCCAGGCGCTGCGTGAGCGATTTCGTGACCTGCTCGGCCAGCTGCGCGTCGACCGGGCTGGCCGATACGAGCGTGACCTTGATCTTGTTTTCAGCCCGCGCTTTCAGCGCGTCGAACTGCGCCGCGATCTCCGGCAGCACCGCGAGCCGATCGTTCTCGGCCAGCAGCTGCAGCAGGTTGCGGCCTTCCCGCGTGCCGAGTAGCTCCCCGCCCGGCAGCGCGGTGGCGATGGAAGCCACGAGCTCGGCGCGCTGCGTCTCCGTCAGCGACGGCCGCGCGAGCACGCGCTTCGCATGCACGTCGGCGACGACGGCGGCCACCGCCGCCAGCGCCGCCGACCAGGCCGGCAGCGTGTGCTCGGCACTCGCGAGGTCGAACAACGCTTTCGCGTACGGTCGGGCGATGGTGCTGAAATCCGCCATCGGCTACAGCTCGCTTGCGAGCCGGCTCAGGAGGTCGCGGTGCGCGTTCGCGTCGATCTCGCGGCCCAGCACCTTCTCGGCGCCGGCGACGGCGATCTTCGCGACCTGGCCGCGCAGCTCTTCGCGGGCCCGGTTCAGCTCGACGCCGATTTCGGCGCGGCCGGCCTCGACCTGGCGCTTGCGCTCCGTCTCGCCGTCGAGCTTCGCCTGCTCGACGATGCCGGTCGCGCGCGAGTTCGCCTGCTCGACGATGCCGCGGGCCTGATCACGCGCTGCCGCGATGATCTTGTCCACTTCGACCTTGGCGTTCGCAAGCGCGCTCTGGCCGCTCTCGGCCGCCGCGAGCCCGTTCGCGATTTCCGTCTGCCGAGCCTCGATGGCGCCGATGATCAGCGGCCATACGAACTTCATGCAGAACCAGACGAACGCGATCATCGCGATCACCTGGCCGAACAACGTCATGTTTATGTCCACGCGGATTCTCCTCGCGGTAGTGCCGCGGCCACGCCACGGCCACTACGCACGCGCTGCCTTAGTGACCGGAAGCGGCCTGCAGCTGGGCGATGAACGGATTGGCGAAGGCGAAGTACAGCGCGATACCCACGCCGATCATCGCGATGGCGTCGAGCAGCGCGACGACCAGGAACATCTGCGTGCGCAGCATCGGAGCGAGCTCCGGCTGACGAGCGGCACCTTCGAGGAACCGGCCGCCGAGGAGGCCCATGCCGACACCGACGCCGAGAGCGCCGAAGCCGATCAGAATCGCCACCGCGAGTGCGGTCAAACCAATCACAATTTCCATCAGTGTCTCCAGTACAAACAGTCGTAGCGGTGAAAGGGAACCGTGGCGCGTCTAGTGCGCCTCTCCTGTGTCGTGCGCCTGGGCGAGGTACACGATCGTCAACATCATGAAGATGAAGGCCTGCAGCGTAATGACAAGAATGTGGAACACGGCCCACGGGAAGTGCAGGGGCAGCTGGTAGATGCCGAGCAGGCCGATCAGGATGAAGATGAGCTCGCCCGCGTACATGTTGCCGAAGAGTCGCAGCGACAGCGACAACGGCTTCGACACGAACGACACGATCTCGAGGATGAAGTTGAAGGCGATCACGAGCGGCGCCGCGATCAGCCCGATGCCTTTGGTGGGCGGCGGGATCGGGTGCATCGTGAATTCCTTGCCGAAGCCGACCGCGCCCTTGATCTTGATCGAGAAGAAGATCGTGAGCAGGAACACCGAGATCGACATGCCGAACGTGACATTCACGTCGGTGGTCGGCACCACCTTCAGATACGGGATGCCGAGCTTGCCTGCGACGAACGGCAGCCAGTCGACGGGGATCAGGTCCATCGCGTTCATGAGGAAGACCCACATGAAGATGGTCAGCGACAGCGGCGCGATGAGCTTGCTGTGGCCGTGGAACGCGTCTTTGACCGACGTCTCGATGAAGCCGATCACGAGCTCGATGGCGGCCTGGAGCTTGCCCGGCCGGCCCGTGGTCATGCTCTTCGCGACCCTGCGGAACAGCACCGAGAACACGAGGCCGAGCAGGATGGAGAAGCCCATCGAGTCGACGTTCAGGGTCCAGAAGTTGCCCTTGCACTCGTTCCAGACCCAGGCGCCGTCGACGCGGCACACCTGCAGGTTGGTGAGGTGGTGCTGGATGTATTCGCCGGCAGTTTCCCCGTGACCGCCAGTGTTTTCTTCTGCCATTCCTCAGCTCTTCGTCATTACTTCTTTGGCCGGCGCGCCGTTGCCGATCAACAGCCCGCCGAACAGCACCAGCTGCGCCGCGATGAAGCCCGCGAACACCGCGGGCGGCGCAATGGGCCGCACGAATCCGAAAATCACGCCGAACGCCAAGCCCGTTAAGAGCAGCTTGCCGATCTCGCCGATCCAGGCCGCCCGCATCATCGCGCGGGCGCTCTCGTCACGGCTCGGCTGCAGCAGCCGGGCGGCCAGGAACCCGTTCGGGACCACCGCCGCTGCGCCACCGAGCAGCGCCGAGACCGCCGCGACGTCGCCGAACCACGGCCACAGCACACCCGCCACGGCGATGCTCACACAGGCCTGTGCGAGCAACGTCACTGGCACGACGCGCTTGACGTCCATAAACACGGCGGCCTCTATGGTGCCGGGCGTGCCCAGCGGGCTACGAGGAATCGGCAAAAAAAAGCCACGACGTGGCGTGGCCCCCTTCGGCCGCCGGCATTCTAAAGAGTCGCCCGGTGCTATTCAACGGCCGCGACGTTGCGGCAGTTACTTATGTTCGGTCACTTGATGTGCGCGAGGATGCCTTCGAGCTCGTCGAGGCCGTTGTAGCGGATCACGACCTTACCGCCCTTGGGACCATGTTCGATCGAGACCGCGGCGCCGAGTGTTTCGGCCAGATCCGCCTCGAGCCGGCTCACGTTCGGATCGGCCGGGCCGCGGGCCGCCCCGCCCGCCTTCGGCCGCTTCGCGCCGCCTTCGACGCCGGCCAGGTGGCGTACGGCATTTTCCGTCTCGCGGACCGAGAGGCCCTGCTTCAGGACACGCGCGGCGAGCTCGACTTGGAGCTCGGTGGAGGCGAGGCCGAGCAGCGCGCGCGCGTGGCCCATGTCGAGCTGGCGGTGCTCGAGCATCTCGCGCACGGGCCGCGGCAGCTCGAGCAGCCGCAGCAGGTTCGTGACGGTGGCGCGCGAGCGGCCGACGGCATCGGCCGCGTCCGCGTGGGTGAGGCCGAATTCCTCGCAAAGCCGCTGCAGCGAGCGCGCTTCCTCGATCGGATTCAGGTTCTCGCGCTGGATGTTCTCGATCAGCGCGACGGCGACCGCGGCCTCGTCCGGGATATCGCGGACCACGGCCGGGATCGTGTGCAGGCCTGCGAGCTGCGCGGCTCGCCAGCGCCGTTCGCCGGCCACGATTTCGTATTGCGTCTCGCCGCCGGAGCCGGTACCCGGCACCGGCCGCACGACGATCGGCTGCACGACGCCCTGGGCCTTGATGGACTCGGCGAGCTCCGCGAGCGTTTCCTCCCGCATGTCGACGCGCGGCTGGTACTTGCCGCGGCGCAAGAGCTCGATCGGCACCTCGCGCAAGCCGGATTCCGGCGCCCGGGGTGTTGCGGGGGCCGGCTCCGAAGCGGGCGCGCCGGCCGCCGGCGGCGGTTGCGCGGGCCCAGCCTGCGGCCGGGCGCTGCTCAGCAAGGCGTCGAGGCCGCGCCCTAAGCTTTTGCGTTTGTTCATGCTGCGCTGCCGGGAGCTCGTTCTTTCGGCCGGATTGTAGCAGCGAACCGCACGGGTCGAGCCCGCGGGCTACGCGCCGTTGGCGCGCGGCAACGACGCGCCGGAGCGGCGGTTCACCTCGCCCGCCAGCGCGAGATAGGCCAGCGCGCCGCGCGAGTACTTGTCGTGGAACAGCACCGGGCGCCCGAAGCTCGGCGCCTCGGCCAACCGCACGTTGCGCGGGATCACGGTGTTGTAGACCTTGTCGCCGAAGTGCGCGGAGAGCTGCGCCGAAACCTCGTTCGCGAGGTTGTTCCGCGGGTCGAACATCGTGCGCAGGATGCCGTGGATCGTAAGCTTCGGGTTCGCCGAGGCGCGGATCTTGTCGATCGTGCCAACCAGCGCGCTCAGGCCCTCGAGCGCGAAGTACTCGCACTGCATCGGGATCAGCACGTAGTCGGTGGCCGTCAGCGCGTTGACCGTCAGCATGTTCAGCGCCGGCGGGCAGTCGATGAGGATGTAGTCGTAGTTGCCGAGCACCGGCTCGAGCGCCTTGCGCAGGCGGAACTCGCGATCCGGCTTCTGGATGAGCTCGACCTCGGCGGCCGTCAGATCCTGGTTGCTCGGCAGAATCATGAAGCCGCCCTCGGGTGGCGCCACGAGCGCGTCCGCGACCGGCACGTCGTCGAGCAGCACGTCGCAGACCGTGTACTCGAGGGAGTTCTTGTCGACGCCGCACCCCATGGTGGCGTTGGCCTGCGGGTCCATGTCGATCAGCAGCACGCGCCGCTGCGTCGCGGCCAGCGAGGCCGCGAGGTTCACGCTGGTGGTCGTCTTGCCGACGCCACCCTTCTGGTTCGTGACGGCAATCACCGTGGCCATTCACGCACCCTCACGTTTGCTCACGCTCCACCCTCGATCCGTTCCAGCACCACGATCGCACTTTTGAGAAGCGGACCGCCCTTCGGCGGCGGCCGCAGCACGAAGTCCGCCGCGAGACCGCGGAATTCATCGTGCAGATGCGGAGCCGTCAGGAGCAGCAGGCGACTGCCCGGTGCCATCAGAGGCCGGCAGATCGAAAGCAGCTCCGCCGGCGGCGCCACGGCCCGGGCGAGCACGGTATCAAACGGCTGGGCCACGCGTAAGTGCTCGGCCCGGCCGTGCGCGACCTCGCTGTTGCGCAGCTTGAGCTCCATGATGGCCTGGCGCAGGAAGCGCACGCGCTTGGCGCGGCTCTCGATCAGCGTGAACCGGCGGTCGGGCTCGGTGATTGCGAGCGGCAGGCCCGGCAGGCCGCCGCCGCTGCCGACGTCGGCCACGCGCGTGCCGTGCAGGTGCGGCCGCAGCGCCAGGCTCTCGACGAGGTGGCGGTCGACGAGCTCGGCGGCGCCGCGTACGCCGGTCAGGTTGTAGACGCGGTTCCAGCGCAGCAGCAGCACGCAGAACGCGGCGAGCGCCGCGGCCTGCGCGGCGTCGACGGCCACGCCTTCGCGCGCGAGCCGCCGCTCGACTTCCGCCGCCGAAACCTCGCCAGAGCCGCGGGCGCTCACGCGAGGTCCGCGTCAGCGCGGCGTGTCGTGCAGGTGAGACTTCGAGGCGAAGAAGGCGGCGACGTCCTCGATGGCCTTTTCGTCGAGCGTGGACGCCAGCGGGCCCATGAGCATGTCGTTGCGTCGGCCGTCCTTGTACTGCGTCAGCGCCTGGATCAGGTACGACTCATGCTGACCGCCGAGATTCGGCCACTGCGGGGCCGCGGCGACGCCTTCCGCGCCATGGCACTGCACGCAGGCCGTGGCCTTTTCCTTGCCGGCAGCGATCTGCGCCGGCGTGCCGCTGGTGCGGCCGGTCTCCGCGCTGCCGGGCACCGAGGAGAAGTAGGCGGCGATGTCCGCGATGTCCTGGTCCGACAGCGACGACGCCTGCGCCTGCATCGTCTCGTGCCCGCGCGTGCCGCGGCGATAGCCCTGCAGCGCGACCGTGATGTACTCCGCGTTCTGGCCGCCGAGCCTCGGCACGAGGTACGAGGGGTAGGCGTTGTGCGATTCCGGCAGCCCGTGACAGCCGTAACAGGTTTCCGCGATGGCGGCACCGCGCTTCGCGTCTCCCATCAAGGCGATCGGCGACAACGGCGGCGGTGGCGCCTTCTGCGCGTGGCTGATCGCGGGACCCAAGGTGGCTACCAGAGCGAGCGTGGCAGCGGCGACGGAAACGAGTTTCGATCGGAACAAGGCGGGGGCTCCTGAAGAGATTCCCTTCTCAGCCCGCCATATTAGCGAATTCACCCGGCCGATGGCCACGTCGGTTCAATACGTGGATTCCGAAGCGCCCGCCGGAGCGTACAGGTGACACGCAACGCGACGCGCCGGATCCTCCTCGAGCGGTGCGAGCGGCGGCGTGACGCGCCGGCAGACGTCCATGACTTTCGGGCAACGGCTGGCGAAGCGGCAACCGGGC
>DASZSB010000109.1:0-10929 GCA_035548835.1 Gammaproteobacteria bacterium
CACAGCTTGCTCGTGCGGTTGTCTGCTACTGCGAATTGCGACGGAACGATCTGTGCAACTGCGCAAAACCTGACACCCTCTTCAGGACTTGAGCTCCGCAAGTAGGGTCTTGGCTGCGTTGCCGAGCAGCAGCGTGTCGACGCCGGCCACGAGCAACGTATAGCCCTGCGCCGCGTAGGGCCGCACGGCGGCGGCCGTGACGCCGAAGTACCCGAGCGGCATGCCGGCCGCGCGGCACGCGTCGGTCACGCGGCGGATCGCACCGACCACGACCGGGTCGTCGACCTGCCCCATCCTGCCCAGGCTGGCGGACAGGTCGTAGGGGCCGAGCAGCACCGCATCGACGCCCGGCACGCGCGCGATGGCCTCGATGTTCTCGACTGCCTGCGCGTGCTCGGCCTGCACGATCACCGCAATCTCGCGATTGGCCGCATCGAGATACTCGCGAAACCGCTGGCCGTAGCCATGCGCACGCGCGAGCCCGACACCGCGCGAACCCTCCGGCGCATACCGCGCCCAGCGCACGACGTTCGCAGCCTGCTCCGCCGTGTTGACCTGCGGCACGATGATGCCGTGCGCGCCGAGATCGAGCGCCTTCTTGATCGGCACCTCGGCGGCTTCCGGCACGCGCACGATGCAGGCCGTCCTGGCGCTCGCGACCTGCAGGATGGCCGTGAGCTCGGCCGTCTCGAGCGGCCCGTGCTCGCCGTCGATGAACAGCCAGTCGAAACCAAGGCCCGCGATGATCTCGGCCGTCGCCGCGCTCGTGAGCGTGACCATCGTGCCGAGCAGTCTGTCGCCACGTTTCAGCCGCGCCCGGAAGTCGTGCCCCATGACCATCCCCTGCAAAGAGGCAGCGATCTTACTCCAGAAGCCGCGACGCTCGCCGCCGGCCTGCGCAAGCTCGGCTGCGAGGTCACGACGGGAGTCGGCGGCACGGGCGTGGTCGGCGTGCTGAAGAACGGCGCCGGGCCGGTCGTTCTGCTGCGCGCCGAGCTCGACGCGCTGCCCGTCGAGGAGCAGACCGGCCTCCCTGCGCGGGCACCGTCAAGGCGATGATCGCCGCGGAAGTCATCGGTCTGCGCGAGCCGATGCCGCCGAAATGGCTGCGCCGCGAGCCCTAGGCGGCAATACCCATCGAGCGGGCGAGCAGCTCGTAGGACCTGAGACGCGCGGAGTGATCGTAGATCGCGGCCGCCACGATGACCTCGTCGGCGCCGGTATCTGTCACGAACTTCGCGAGCCCGGTGCGCACGGTATCGGGCGAGCCGACGAACGCGCACGCCAGCATGCGCGACGCCTGCGCCTTCTCGAGCGGTGACCAGTACGCTTCGATGTCGTCGATCGGCGGCTGCAGCTTGCCGCGGGCACCTCGCAGCAGATTCGCGAACGCCTGCTGCGGCGACGTGAACAGGCGCCGCGCCTCGGCGTCCGTGTCGGCCGCAATCACGTTCGCGCCGACCATGACGTACGGTTTTCCGAGCTCCGCCGACGGCCGGAAGTTCGCGCGGTACAGCTCGACGGCACGATACAGCTCCTCCGGCGCGAAGTGCGATGCGAACGCGTACGGCAGGCCGAGCGCGGCGGCGAGCTGCGCGCCATAGAGGCTCGAGCCCAGAATCCACAGCGGCACGTTCGTGCCCGTGCCCGGCACGGCCTGCACGGCCTGCCCCGGCTGCGCGGGTCCCAGCAGCGCCTTGAGCTCGAGCACGTCCTGGGGGAACGAGTCCGCGCTGCCGTAGTCGCGCCGCAGCGCGCGCAGCGTGCGCTGATCGGTGCCCGGCGCGCGCCCCAGACCGAGATCGATGCGCTTCGGGTACAGCGACTCGAGCGTGCCGAACTGCTCGGCGATCACGAGCGGCGAATGATTCGGCAGCATGATGCCGCCCGCACCCACGCGGATCGTCCGCGTGCCGCCCGCGACGTAGCCGATCGCGACCGACGTGGCGGCACTCGCGATGCCGATCATGTTGTGGTGCTCGGCGAGCCAGAACCGCGTGTAGCCCCATTGCTCCGCATGCCGCGCGAGATCGAGCGAATTGTGCAGCGCGTCGGCGGGCGTGGCGCCCTCCGTCACGAACGCGAGATCGAGGACGGACAGTGCGGCCATGGCCCGATCAGTGCGCGACCGAGTGGCTCTCGAGCTGCGTCTCGAGCCAGTCGGCGAACTTCGCGGGGGCGGCCGCGAACCGGCCGTGCGGCACGGCGAACCAGTCCTCGCCGATCTGCAGCACGAACGTCGGGAAGCCCTGTGCGCCGATGTTGCTCATGAACTCGCGCGCCTCGGCGATGTGCCGGTCCACGGGCACGCTGTGCAACGCGGCCGCGAACGCTTGGCTGTCGAGGCCCACGGCCTTCGCGATCTCGAGCAGCGTGCCCTCCTGCACCACGTGCCTGCCCTGCTCGTAGTGCGCGTGCTGGATGCCGCGCAGCATCGGCAGCGCTTTCTTCGCGTCGAGCGACTGCGCGGCCAGCACGGCCGCAATGACCGGGCGCGAGTCGAGCACGAGCTGCGGGTCCTGCAGCAGGCCGTGCAGATACGCGTCGCCGAACGGCTGCCCGCTCATCTGCGCTATGCGCGCGTCCGCCTGCTGGATGTAGCGGCGCATGTGCTCCGGCAGCTGCGTCGGCTGCGGCCACAGCGCGCCGGCGTGCAGCCGCATGCCGAGGCCCACGACCTGCTCGGCCGCGGCGGCGAGCGGCTCGGCGCCGTAGCACCAGCCGCAGAGAGGATCGAAGACGTAGTGCAGGGTCGCGTTCATGGTGCTCCGTCCCGAAGGGTGCGCACGGCAGCGCCGGATCATCGGCGTCACGTTCCTCGCCGCCGGGTGGAACGTCTCCACATTCGTGCCCCGCGAGGAGGGGCCGCCATCTAACACGACAACGGCGGCCACCTGCAAGGCGCCCGTGAACCTTCGCGGGCGCGCCCGGGACTCATGGCCGGCGGATGGACTGCCGCGGGCCCCTGCCCGGCAGCGGCGCGCCGCCGACCCGTTGGGGAGGGACGCCGGTACTGCCGGCCGAGCGGACCGCGCCACGCGGTCCGCCCGTTCGTCGTTCATGTGACGTCGTTCGCGATGCCGGCACCCCACCGTCGCACGCCGCAGGAAGCGTTACGTATGATTCGCGATGACATGTATCCGCCACCGCCCACGGACCCCCTCGCATCGCCTTGCGTGCGCAACTGTTGCCTCGACGAGAGCGACATCTGCATGGGCTGCGGGCGCTCGCTGCAGGAGATCATCGCCTGGAGCACGGCCAGCGACGCGGACAAGGCCGCCACGCTCGCGCGCAGCCATGAGCGGCTCGCGGCGCGCAAGCGCGACTGAGGAGAACAAGAGAGGCTCCCGCCAAGACGCCAAGCGCGCCAAGGAAGACAGAATTCACGATGTCTTCGTATTCCTTGGCGAGCTTGGCGTCTTGGCGAGAGTCATTTCTTCACTCTTGCACGATTTGGAACCGGCGCGAGTCGTGCGACCATGGGCGTACGTCACAGGAGGATCACGCCCATGGGTTTCGCCCCGTCGTCGATGCAGCTCACGAGCCCCGCGTTCAAACCGCTGGGCCGCATTCCGAAGAAACACACGGGCGAAGCGGAGGACGTGTCGCCCGCGCTCGAGTGGACCGGCGCACCGTCCGGCACGAAAGCGTTCGCGCTCGTGTGCCACGATCCCGACGCGCCGCTCGTGACGCCGATCATGTACGGCTTCACGCACTGGGTGCTCTACAACATCCCGGGCAACGTCACGAAGCTCGCGGAAGGCGAGCGCGGCTACACGAGCGGCGTCAGCAGCTTCGGCAAGCCCGGCTACGGCGGCCCGTTGCCGCCGGAAGGCCACGGCGTGCACCACTACTACTTCTGGCTGCTCGCGTTGAAGAGCGACAGGAAGCTGCCGGCAGGGCTCTCGATCCACGATCTGTTCAAGGCCATCGAGCCCGACGTGCTCGGCATGAACAGGCTGATCGGCACGTACTCGCGGCCGAGCTGACGCTTCAGAGCGCGCGCCGCAGCGTGAGGTTGATGCGGTCCGGGCCGGCGAACGGATGGTGACCGGTCTTCAGCGGCGCGACGCCGTGATAGCGCAGGCGCGCCGGCCCTCCCCACACGACCACGTCGCCGTGCTCGAGCGCGAGGCGCGCGGGGCGTTCCTTGCGCGTGACGCCGCCGAACAGGAACGTGGCCGGCACACCGAGCGACACCGACACGATCGGCTGCGTCATGTCGCACTCGTTCCTGTCCTGGTGCAACGTGAGTCGCGCGCCCGGCACGTAGCGATTCACGAGACAGGCATCCGGCGCGAAGCCTGCAAACCCGGCCGCGGCCGCGGCCCGCCGCGCGAGATCGGCGAGCACCGGAGGTAGCGCCGGCCACGGCCGTCCGCTGGCGGGATCGAGGGGCGCGTAGCGGTAGCCGGTCTCGTCCGAAATCCAGCCGTACGCGCCGCAGTTCGTCATGGCCACGGACATCGTGAAGCCGCCCGGCGTGACCATGTTGCGGAACGGCGCCGCCCGCGCGACGTCCGCGAGAGCCGCCTTGAGCCCGTCGGCGCGCGCGGCCGCGAAGCTTCGAAGCAGCACGGCGCCCGGCGCGATCTCGAGGACGGCGCCCGGCGCGGCGAACAGATCGCCCACGACGCGGCTTCGCGTATCGAAGCCGGGCCTAACCCGACTTCGGCAGCCGCGCCTCCGGCACCCACCAGCCGTGGATCTGGCCCACGGCGCGCATCGGCAGATGCACCGTGGCCACGGGACCGTCGGCCAGGTGCTCGGCGTCGAGGATCACGAGGTCCCCGCGGCCGCCCTCGGTGTTGCGCGTCGCCACGCCCATGAGATAGCCCGAGCCTTCCGGCGCGTTGGCGCTGCGCGGCGCGAAGCAGCACTCGGCCAGCGACGACTCCGTGCCCGCGTTGAACAGCGTGGACTTGCGCGTCTGGTGATCGAAGCGCGCGTAGCAGGCGCCGCCCGTGCCCGGCTTCGCTTCGGGATCCGGACACGGCAGGAAGCCGTAACGGTACGCGACCGTGTTGTAGCGGTCGTCCTGCCGCGGCAACGCGCCGACGTGCGGATACAGCTGCTCGATGCCGTACGCCGTGGGCTTGCGCTTCGACAGATCGACCGTGAGCCGCGTGATGTGGCTCGAGCCCGCCACCGGATCCCAGCGCGATCCGTCGTGCATCGGCATGAACGGGAACGGATTCGACATGGACATCTCGACGTCGACGAAGAGCTTGTTGCCGTCGTCGAACACGCCCATGACGTGCGTCGCGCTGCGCGTGGGGCCCTTGATGAACTGCACGTCCTTGCCGTCGCCGCCGCGGCGCAGGAAGCCGAAATACGTCGGCAGCGTGCCGTCCCACGACCAGTGCGGACCGCCGCTGTCCATCTGCTTCTGATCCATGGCCATCGGGATCACGTACAGCACGACGTGCTTCTCGGTCACGGCGAAGTCGTGCAGCATGCCCACGTACGGCACCTGCACCTTCGCGTTCCACACGAGCTTGCCCTGCGGCGTGAACTCGAACACCGACACCGTCTTGCTGCCGAAGCCGTCGGCCTCGTAGCCGAACGCGACCATGTTGCCCGTCACCGAGTCCACCTTCGGGTGCGCCGTGAACGTCTTGCTCGGCAGCTGGCCATCGAAAGTGAAGTTCGGAATCTTCGTCTCGAGCGTCAGCAGATCGAGCGCCGCGGGCGGGCTGTCCTCCTTCAGCGCGAGCAGGTAGTTCTTGTGGTTGATGATGTGCGTGTTGGCCGTGCTGCGCGACAGGCCCTTCACGCTCGGGTCGTCCATCGCGGGATTGCGGTACATCGGGAACAGCTGCCGGCGCGCCTTGTCGTTCGCGAGGTACCGCTCGTTGCGGACCATGCGGCTCTTGTAGTCCACACGGCCGTCCTTGATGCGGAACATGCTGACGTGGCCTTCGCCGTCGAACGGGATGTCGCGCGGATGCAGCGGGTACTGCGCGTCCGGACCGACGCGGTAGAACGCGCCGTTCAAATCGCTCGGAATCTTGCCCGTGACTTCGCAATCGTGCACGTCGGCCTCGAGCCGGTACAGCCGCGTAGGCCGGCGCATCTCAGGCGGGATGGCGGCGCCCGCCGTGGTGCCGAGCTCCCGGCCCTCGGGCGCTTGCGCCTTCGCGTTCTGCGCGAGCAACGTGCCGATCCCCGCCGCGGCGCCCATGGCACCCGCCACGAAGGAGCGACGATCGATTTCGGTTCTCTGGTCGGTCATGGCGGATTCTCCACCGCGGCTTGCGCGGGTTCAGTCTCGGAATGGCTTCACTATACTCCCGGCGCCGCTACTGCGCTGCCGGCCACGAGATCGTATTACCCGTAACCGGATTCGCGTAATGGAACGGCGGCAGGAACGCGGCCGGGTACATCTCGAAGGGATGCGACGGCGGCAGGTCGGGCGGATTGTCCTTGCTGATGCCGGGCGGCGGTCGCGGCTGCACGCTCTTCCACCCGACCGCATAGGGCACGAAGTAGGTGTTGAAGACCTGATCGCGCTTGATCTTCCAGACACCGCCCTCCTTCACGTAGTCGTTCTCGTAGACGCCGCCCATCCATTGGCTGTAGCGCTCGTACTGCCCCATGATGCTGAGCGCGCGCGAGCGCATCTTCGCGCTCTGGCCGTCCGGCGCCACGTCGATCACGGGCTGGAACTGCATGTGGTTGTGCTGCAGCCCGAACTGGCTGTCCGTGGCCTGACCGTACAGATTCAGGTTGCGGCGGATGCTCTTCGCGCCGACGTACACGCCGCGCATCGCGATCTCGATGGAGCCGGTCGGCGAGAAGATGCCCGTGAGATCGTCCCACTGCAGGTGCGCGAGGTAGTAGCCGTAGATCGAGTTCATGCGCTCGAGCTGGCGCATGTCGTCGAGCAGGCCGAGGCGGCGGTCGAGGTCCTCGAGGCGGGCCTCGATGGCATCCGCAGTGGCCGGCTTCGCCGCCACCGGCATGGCGGGCGCCGCTTTGCCGGTCACGGGATTCTCGTAGTGGAACGGCACGACGAAGGCGGCCGGGTACGCCTCGTATGCGACGCTCGGCGGCCGGTCCGGCGGCAGCTCGGCCATGGGTCCCGCGTTCGGAATGGCCGTCTTGGCCCAGCCGTCCTCGTACGGCGTGTACATCGTCGTGAAGAGATGCAGATGCTGGATCTTCCAGACACCATTGTCCTTCACGTAGTCGTTCTCGAAGACGCCGAGGCCCCAGCGCGCGTATTCTCCGTACCGGGCCTCCTGGGCGAACATGTGCCAGCGCGCCTTTGCGGTGCGGCCGTCGGGCGCGACGTGGATCACGGGCTGCAGCTGCATCTGGTCGAACAGCCTGCCAACCTGCGGCAGCTCCGGTCCGTTCGTGCGCAGGTAGGCGAGCACGCGGTCGCGGCCCACGTACACGCCGTGGCCGCCCACCTCGATCGTGCCGTCGGACGCGAACAGATCGGCGGCCTCGCTCCAGAGCTGCTTGTCGGTGTAGAAGCCGTAGACGCGCTGCAGCTTCTTGATCGCGTTCAGGTCCTCGAGCAGGCCCACCTCGCGTTCCAGCGCCTCGGCGCGCGACGCCAGCGCCGCGAGCTCCGACGGGTTCTGCGACTCGGCACGCGGCGGCGCCGCGACCAGCGCGCCGATCAGCGCAAGGCCCGCGATCAGGCCGATCCACGTCGCGCGACTCTCGATGTGCTGCATGCGCCCCCCCTACTCGCTCGCGACGTACTTGGCCACGGGATTCGGGAAGCTGAACGGCGGCACGTAGGTGTCGGGCCAGGTCTTGTACTCGACCGACGGCGGCCGGTCCGGCGGCAACGTGCTCGACACGCGCTTGCCGAGCGTCGGGTCCGGCTGGTTCTGCCAGCCGCCGGCATACGGCACCCACAGCGCCTGATACCAGTGCAGCGTCCGGATCTTCCAGACGCCGCCTTCCTTCACGTATTCGTTCTCGTACGGGCCCTCGCCCCAGAACGCGTCGCCGCCCTGCTTGCCCTGCAGCACGATGGCGCGCCAGCGCGCCTTGGCCGTCAGGCCGTCCGCGGCCACCGTGATGACCGGCATGACCTGCAGGTGCTCGTCGAGCTCGCCCGCTGCAAATCCCTGGCGCCCGCCGCCCAGCGCGTAGAGATAGTCGCGGACCCGCTTCTTGCCGACATAGACGCCGTCGAGCGCCATCTCGATCGTGCCGTCATCCGTGAACAGGTTGGCGGCCTCGTCCCACAGGCCGCGATCGATGTAGTAGCCGTAGGCGCCCTGGAGCCGTTCGATGGCGTTGGTGTCCTCGATCAGCGTCTTGCGCTGCTCGAGCGCGGCCACCTGCGAACGCAGTGCCGCGAGCCGCGGGTCGTCCTGCGGGCGACTGCACCCGCCCGCCGTGAACGCGATCACGAGCACCCAGGCGGCGGCATGGCGCCTGACATCCATACTCTCCCCCTTCGCGACGAGCGGCGGCGTCTCGCCCCGCCTGCCCGCGCGATTTTCCGCCGCGCGCCGCGCGGTTGCAATCAGACGCGATGCCGATCCATGAACGAGCGCGTCGCACGAGCGATCTCGTCGAACACGTCACCGGGTGTGGCACGCGCGCGCTTCAAGACCCGATAGCCGTGATCCGCCGTATCGAGCCAGTGCAGCGACGCGGCCGGCAATCCGCGGACCACCTCCTCGAGCAGCGCGGGTGCTGCGAGCGCATCGCGCGTACCGGACAGAAACAGCATCGGTCGGCGGATCGACGCAAGATGACGGGCACGCTCCACACCGGGCTTGCCGGCCGCGTGCAGCGGAAACGAGCAGAACACGAGCCCCGCGGGATCGATCGGCTCCGTCAGCACGGCGTGCGACGCCATGCGGCCGCCGAACGAATGACCGCCGATCCAGACCGGCAGCCGCGTGCGCTCGCGCGCGCTCAACAAAGCGGCCGCGATGCGCGCGGTGGCCACGGACGGCGGATCCGTGCGTTTGCGGCGCTCGTCGATGAACGGAAAATTGAAACGCAGCGTCGCGACGCCGTGCGCCGCGAAGGCGTCCGCGAGCGCGTGCATGTTCGGGTGCGTCATGCCGGCGCCTGCACCGTGAGCGAGCACGAGCGCCGCGATCGCGTCAGCAGGACATTGCCAGATCTCGTGTACCATCGATGCGCCCACGCAAGAGAGCATACACGCCGTGCCGCACACGCTCGCGATTCGTCACGTACCGTTCGAGGATCTCGGTCTGCTCGGTCCGCTGCTCGCGGAGCGGGGCCACGCGATCGAATACGTCGAGGCGCCGACCGCGAACCTGACCGCGCTCGATCCCCTCGCCGCCGATCTGCTCGTGGTGCTCGGCGGCCCGATCGGCGTCTACGAGAACGATCGTTACCCGTTCATCGATGCCGAGATCGGGCTGCTCTCCCGTCGGCTCGCGGCCGGCAGGCCGACGCTCGGAATCTGTCTCGGCAGCCAAATGATGGCGAAGGCGCTCGGCGCGCGCGTATACCCGTCGGGAGTCAAGGAAATCGGCTGGGCGCAGCTCGAGCTCACGGCAGAGGGAAGCGCCTCGAGCCTCCGGCATCTGCGGGGAACGCCCGTGCTGCATTGGCACGGCGACACCTTCGACATTCCCGAAGGCGCGGTGCGGCTCGCCTCGACGCCGCTGTGCCGCAACCAGGCGTTCAGCGCAGGCCCGCACGCGCTCGGTTTGCAGTTCCACGCGGAAGCCGCCGGCCGTGCGCTCGAGGCATGGTTCGTCGGTCACGCGTGCGAGATCGGCGCCACATCCGGCGTCAGCGTCGCGCAGCTGCGCAACGACACGCTGCGGCACAGCTCCCTGCTCGAGCAGAACGGGCGCGCGTTCTTCCGTGAATGGCTCTCGACCGCAGGCGCATGACGCTCTCGTCCGTTCGCGAGTGCGACGCGCATCACACGCCGGCGCCGCCGGCGCGCGGCGCGACTGCGGGACTGTGTAAGCTGCCGGCACACCCAACGACCAGGGGGAGTGGTAAGACGTGCGGATCTCGCGGCCCTCGACGGACGTCGAGACACCTCTGATCGACGACAGCACGCGACGCGCCATCGACCGCATGCGGTTCGACGACGCGCTCGAGGCGCAGTTTCGCGCGTGGCACCTCGCGCGCAATCTGCCGCGTGCCCGCGCGGCCACGGCCATCTACCTCGGCCTGATCGTCGTGATGACGGCCGTCAACATGGCGGGCACGCTGGCGCCGCTCGGCGAGTCGGCGCTGCAGCCGATCTACATTCTGCGTATCGGCGTGGCGTGCCCGGCGCTCGCGCTGATCCTCGCGGCAACGTTCGTGCAGCCCCTGCAGCGTCACTTCCAGGCCATCGCGACACCCGCGGTGATCCTGACCGGCGTCAGCGTGATGTGGATCAGCGCCATCGCGGCGGCTGCCGGCAACCCGCAATTCCAGATGGGTGACGTCGTCGTGGTCGTCTACGCGACGCTATTCCTGGGATTGCTGTTCCGCGCGGTCGTCGCCGTCGCGGTCGGCCTCCTGGCAGCTTTCGTCGGTGTCGGGGCCGCACTCGGCGTGCACGGCCCCGACCTGCTGTTCGCGGCGGCCGTCCTCGGCGCGACCGCGCTGATGAGTGTGCTGTCGGCGCTGCGCGTCGAGCGCCTGTTGCGAGCGAGCTTCGTCGAGACGCAACTGTTGAACGACATCGCCGAGCGGGACGGCCTGAGCGGGCTGTACAACCGCCGCATGTTCGACACGCTCGCGAGCCGGCTCTGGCAGCAGGCGCAGCGCGACCGGCAATCGCTGCAGGTGATTCTGGTCGACATCGATCACTTCAAGCTCTTCAACGATCACTACGGTCACCAGGCGGGCGACCACTGCATCCGCCAGGTCGCTGCGATCATCGCCCGCGCGGCCAGGCGCCCGCTCGATTTCTGCGCGCGCTACGGTGGCGAGGAATTCGCGCTCGTCCTCTATGCGCCGTCGGGA